>JBGMRO010000381.1:0-4505 GCA_048061555.1 Thiohalomonadales bacterium
TGATTCGTGATTCGTGATTCGTGATTCGTGATTCGTGATTCGTGATTCGTGAAAGGCTAGTGCGTTATGAACGATGTCACAGCTTATTTAGGCCGTTATTTGGTTTCGCCGTAACCTAGGCTGTTTAGGGCTCGGATGTCATCGGACCAGCCTTGCTTAACCTTAACCCAAAGTTGTAGAAATACCTTGCTCTGTAATATTCGTTCGATGTCGAGGCGTGACTTTTCGCCTATCTTTTTCAAGGATTGACCACCCTGTCCGATAATTATGCCCTTTTGACCTTTACGTGATACCCAAATAATTGCACCAATATGGCAAATCTGATTTTCGATTCTGTAACTCTCGATCTCCACAGTGACCTCATAGGGTATTTCTTGACCTAAGCTGCGCATAAGCTTTTCACGTACAATCTCTGCGACTAAAAAGCGTTCACTACGGTCGGTTATTTGGTCATCCGGAAACAAGGGTTTTGCCTCGGGCAATAGGGACAATATTTCACCTTCTAGGGCATCAAGTCCCTCACCGTTTCTCGCCGATACAGGAATAACACGAAAAAAATCGTGTTGCGCCGAATATTTCTGCAACAACGGTAATAATTCTGATTTATCCTTAATCTTGTCGATTTTATTAATAAGCAGTATTGTCGGTACATTTGTGGGTATTCGTGACAGGGCATATTCGTCATCTGGCTGCCATTTGGCTGCGTCCACTAGAAAAAGCACTACATCTACGTCTGCCGCCGCGTTATCGGCCGCTCGGTTCATGACCTTATTCATGGCGCGCGTATTCTTGATCTGCAAACCCGGTGTATCGACGTAAATAGTTTGGCCCTGCCGAGTGGTCTTAATGCCGAGTATGGCGTGTCGGGTCGTTTGCGGTTTGTGGGAAGTAATCGATATTTTTTGCTGTAATAGTTTATTTAATAATGTCGACTTGCCGACATTTGGCCGTCCGATAATAGCGACGTAACCACACACAAAGGCTTGCGGTCGTTTTATTTGGTTAGATTTTTTATCTGACATTTTAATTCTACTTAAGCAATCTTAAGGCCACGGCAGCGGCTTGCTGTTCCGCCTTGCGTCTACTGCCACCTTTCCCTTCAGTTGGCGTGTCTAGCAAACTCACATGGCATCTGATAAAAAATGTTTGCTGGTGTTCCATTCCCTGTGTATTCACTATTTCATACGTGGGCACCGGATATTTTTGCGCCTGTAATAATTCCTGCAACTGTGTTTTAGGGTCTTTTTGGATCTCATTCAGGTTTAACGAAAATAATTTTTCATTAAAACAACGTTTGATAAAATCATCCGCTGCATTTATTCCGTTATCGAGATAAATGGCACCTATGATCGCCTCGAATGTATCGGCTAAGGTGGATTCTCTACGGAAGCCACCACTTTTCAATTCCCCTGGACCCAGGCGTAAATAATCACCAATATTCATATCTACGGCGATTTCCGCCAGCGTAGCCCCTTTCACCAAGGACGAACGACACCGACTGAGTTGACCTTCCGTCGCGCTGGAAAATTGACGATATAATTGTGCCGCGATAGAGAAACCTAGTACTGCGTCCCCTAGATACTCCAATCGCTCATTGTTTTGTGTCTGCTTGCTACGATGCGTCAATGCCTGCTCCAAAAGAGAGACATTCGTAAACCGATAACCTAACCTATCCTCTAATTTCGCTATTGCTTTTGTTGAAGTTTGTTGCATAATATTTGTGTCATTAGGTGCGAAAATATTGTAACTTTATAAATCGTTATTTTATAACTCAAGTTTCGGAGTTCAAGAATTTAACCATGCTGATCATTGGTGGATAAGCGAAGCGCATCCACCCTATTGCAGAGTAGTACAGTATTAACGAGCCAATGAACCCCGAAACTTGAGTCAGTAAAAAACGAGGGTAATCGCTCAAGAATTGAGTAAGAGGAGTTGCACCGCATTGTATGAGGGCATTGTGTATGGGCATAATGTGTATGGGCGGACACGAAATTAGATTCAATGATTCAATATTCTAATTGGGTACGGTCACTTTCTCCTTAAACGCGAAGACAATCTCAATATTGGATAAAAAAGGTGCGTACACTTCGTAGTTCAAATTAACTTCAGTACTCTTTTCACCTCTGAGGATACTAACGTCCTGCTTGGCGACGCTATCCACATTGTCGATTTGGAACCGTCTAAACAAGGTATCAATTATTTCGGCATCGCTCATTTCTTCCAAGCTGGATTCTTCTTCCATTTTACTCAAATGTGACTTCACCTTAAAATTTTCCATATAGACAGGCACAACTGAAAATCCAATCATGACAAAAAAAACGACAACCGCCAAAATAACCAAAAGAGAAATCGCGGTAATTCCTGATTGTCTTTGCCTAAAATTATTCATTTGTAAAGTTGTTTGATCCAATGGTGTTCTCGTAGCTAGAAAGTGATACAGTAAAGCTGATAAAAATTTAAGGCTTGTTATGGAAACCTGGGCTATGGAAGCCTAAGTTATGGCGACCTGAATTTTGGAAATCCGGATTATGGCGACCGGAAATAAAGCAGGAATGCTTAAACTCGTTATTTTATCGCCGTACCAATACGCCCCCAATCGACACCCCCATTGGCACTATCCCAGTTCATCCAAACCATAAATGCCCTGCCGACCAAATTGGCCTCCGGCACCATACCCCAGTAACGGCTATCGTTACTATTATCTCGATTGTCACCCATGACAAAATACTGAGCTTCGGGTACAACATAACCATCTAAATTGGTAATAGGTTTCTGCGTATCGATCAAAATCTTGTGCTTTACACCCGCTAGATTTTCAGTCCGAATGCGTGTCCCTGAAAAAGAAATCCCTGCACCCACACCTTCATAACGGTTATCTCCGTCTTGTTTATACGGCTTACCGTTGACATAAACCTGCTTATTATAATAGGAGATTTTGTCCCCCGGCAGGCCCACGACACGTTTAATATAGTCGATCGTTGGGTCATTCGGGAAGCGGAATACAGCGACATCGCCTCTTTTGGGCTCACCGATATCAATTATTTTAGTATTGAGTACGGGCAAACGTATGCCGTAGGTAAATTTATTAACCAGAATAAAATCACCCACCAATAGGGTCGGCATCATCGAGCCGGAGGGTATACGAAAGGGTTCAACCATAAACGAGCGTAGCACAAGTACCGCTAATATCACTGGAAATAACGAGCGCGAGTATTCCACTAGTACGGGTTCCTGCGCAGCCTTGCCCTGTTCTATCTCAAGCTGGCTATCACTCAACCCACCACTCGCCAAGGCATTAACCATACCACGGCGTTTAGGTGCCCACAGAAACGCATCGATAGCCCATATACTACCCGTCAAAAAGACCGCAAGGACCATTATTGCTGGAAAATCTATATTCATTTATTGCTTCCTACCCGTAAAACTGCCAAGAAGGCTTCTTGTGGAATCTCTACAGAGCCAACTTGCTTCATGCGTTTTTTACCCGCTTTTTGTTTTTCTAATAATTTTCGTTTGCGGGTAATGTCGCCACCGTAACATTTTGCAGTGACATTCTTGCGCAATGCCTTCACATTAGATCGAGCGATAACATGCGCGCCTATTGCAGCCTGAATCGCGACATCAAACATTTGCCGTGGAATAAGCTCACGCATTTTTTCCACTAACTCACGACCTCTAAAGTGTGACTGGTCGCGATGCACTATAACAGATAACGCATCTACCTTGTCACCATTTATAAGGATATCCAATTTCACCAAATCAGCACGCTGAAAATGCCTAAATTGGTAATCCAAAGAAGCATATCCGCGACTAACAGACTTTAATCGATCAAAAAAATCCAGAACCACCTCATTCATGGGTAATTCATAGTCTAAGGATACTTGATTTCCGATAAATTCCATTTTTTTCTGTACACCACGCTTTTCTTCACACAAACCGATAACGTTACCCAAATATTCTTGCGGAAGCAAGATACTGGCTAAGATCATGGGCTCTCTGATCTCTTCTATTTGACCGGGGTCAGGCAAATCTGCGGGATTATCGACCCTGAGCAATTCTTGTTTACGGGTGAGAACTTCGAATATTACCGTGGGCGCCGTCGTGATCAATTCCAGCCCATATTCTCTCTCAAGACGCTCCTGGATGATCTCCATATGTAACATACCCAGAAACCCGCATCTAAAACCCAAACCGAGGGCCTGTGAAGTCTCTGGCTCATAGAACAGCGCGGCGTCGTTGAGGCGAAGTTTGGCCAAGGCTTCACGCAAATCCTCGTAGTTTTCCGAACTTATCGGAAACAGGCCCGCAAATACGTGAGGCTGTATCTCCTGGAACCCCTTGAGTGGCTCTAACGCAGGATTATCGTTGTCTGTTAACGTATCACCGACCGGGACACCATCGATCTCTTTCACACCGGATATGACACAGCCAACGTCGCCAACCCCAAGTTCGTCAACGTCCTGCCTTTTAGGGGTAAATATACCCACTTTGTCTACCAGATGAGA
>JBGMRO010000382.1:0-4503 GCA_048061555.1 Thiohalomonadales bacterium
AAATCGGCACAACGATGAGATTGGAGAAATAGACCGTTTGTGGATGGGCACTAAGCTAGCGACTGTGCATCTATCTAATGCAGCGGTACGGTGTTATGTTGGACATTGAAAAAATATGGTATCGCGGTAGTACGGTACGATATGCCTTGTTACCCTTATCCTGGTTATTTGGGGTGTTGGTCTTTATACGACGTAGCTTTTATCAGCTCGGGATCCTGAAAACCGTTAGACTTCCTGTGCCGGTTATCGTGGTGGGAAATATTTCAATCGGGGGTACCGGCAAAACGCCATTGGTCGAAGCCGTCGCAAAATATTTTTCTGCAAAAGGGCGGCGGCCCGGTATTATTAGTCGTGGTTACGGTGGCCAATCCAAGCAGTGGCCATTGTTGGTTGAGACCAACAGCGCCGCAAGCCTCGTGGGCGATGAACCCTTATTATTAGCGCAGCGTGCTAATTGTCCTGTTGCAGTTGGGCCAGATAGAGTTGCCGCAGCAAAAATGTTGTTGACGCAGGAGAATTGTGATCTCATCATCTCTGATGATGGACTACAGCATTATCGTTTGGCACGAGATGTAGAAATCGCAGTCATCGACGGTGTACGTGGACTCGGTAATCGCCATCTATTACCCGCAGGCCCCTTGAGGGAAAATGAAACACGTCTACAATCGGTCGATATTGTCGTGGTCAACGACGGAGAATGGCCAGGTGCGTATACGATGCAATTTTGTCTGCAAAATGCGGTGAGTTTAAGCGACAATTCGATCACAAAAAGCCTGGCAAGCTTTAAGGGGCAAACCGTGCATGCCGTCGCAGGTATCGGGCGTCCGGAGCGCTTTTTTAGAAGTTTACAAGGGCTGGGGCTCGATTTGAAGACTCATCCCTTTCCCGATCACTATAGATTTAATTCAGGAGATTGTGAATTTTCTGATGATCTAGCCGTACTAATGACCGAGAAAGATGCGGTAAAAGTACGCGAATTTGCTGTTAAAAATCAATATTATGTGCCTATCTCGGTCGAGCTTGATAAGGCGGTATATAATAGTATTGAGAAGAAAATTGCACTTAAGGAAGGATCTAGTTTGAATAGGTGTCGTCTCGATTAAGAAATCTTAAATCGTAACTACTCAGGCAGTCCGGTTAAAGCTTCATCTCTGCGTTCAAAAATGTATTTTTGGGGTCCAATATACTTTTTGTATTCTATGAGGAATAGGATAAATCTATGGATAAAAAATTATTAGACATATTAGCGTGTCCGAACTGTAAGGGTCCGTTGTTATATAACAAAGAGGCAAAAGAACTCATATGCAAAGGCGACCGACTTGCTTACCCCATCCGAGATGATATTCCGGTGATGTTAATTGATGAAGCACGTGAATTGAGCGCTGAAGAGGAAGTGTAGTGGGTTTCAGCGTGATCATACCTGCGCGATATGCTTCATCTCGCTTGCCGGGTAAGCCGCTGATCGAATTGTGTGGAAAGCCACTAATACAGCATGTCTATCAACGTGTTATTCAGTGTGATGCTCGTCAGGTCATCATCGCTACTGATGATACACGAATAGAGGGTATCGCGAAGAAGTTTGGCGCGGATGTTTGTATGACATCCCATAGCCATCGCTCGGGGACGGAAAGAATAAAAGAGGTCGCGGATAAACGTGGTTTTACTGATGATGAAATTATCGTCAATGTGCAGGGCGATGAGCCGCTAATGTCTTTTGAAAATGTTAATCAAGTCGCTGCGATGTTGCAGAAACAGGTCAAGATCCCTGTCGCAACTTTATGCGCGGGTATCACAAATGTTGCCGATATTTTCGATCCAAATGTCGTTAAAGTCATTAGGGACAAAAACAACGTTGCCCTATATTTCAGTCGTGCACCCATTCCTTGGGATCGAAAAAATTTTCCGATAGATGGAGAAGAAATTAGTGGGCAGCTAACTGAATTGCGGTATTCTTATTTAAAGCATATCGGCATATACGCCTACCGCACTAGTTTTATCAACGACTATTTGACGTGGTCTCAAACGGGTTTAGAGGCCGTAGAGATGTTGGAGCAACTACGCATATTGGAACAGGGTAGCCGAATTTTGGTTGACGTAGCACATAACGACCCTGGCATAGGTATCGATACTGAGGCTGATTTGGAAAGAGTTAGGGCTATTCTAGCTGCAAGCTAGTTAGTACCCATCCACAAACGGTCTATTTCACCAATATCTGCGTTGCGTCGATTTTTTAGTAATTCTTGATCTGCGTTTTCTGCAGAACTAGAAGCGCTTATCTTAAGATTAAATGCTCACATATTGGTATATGCTGCGCTTTAAAAATTCGATGCGCCTTTTGGCCACGGATGGCCTTATGCTGCGAATGCATGGATGCATTAGAGCAGCCGATCTTGGAAAAATATCCTCGTTTGTGGATGGGTACTAGTTAGTATGATTAGGAAAAATCAGGTATTTATTTAATGGAAAAAGTTCAGGTTTTATTTGTTTGCATGGGGAATATTTGCCGTTCTCCGACGGCCGAGGGTGTCTTTCAAAAAATGGTCGACGATGCAAATTTAAGTGATCGGCTCAGCATCGATTCTGCGGGCACGCATGCCTATCATGTGTCTGAACCCCCTGATCCGAGGGCGCAAAGTTCTGCGAAGAGTAGGGGATATGATTTAAGTTATATCCAGGCCCGACGAGTCAAAACATTAGACTTTGATAATTTTGTCTATCTTATCGCCATGGATAAAAATAACCTTGATTACCTTGAGTCTATTTGCCCCCCAGGAAGAGAGGGCAGATTGTCCTTGTTTATGAGTTATGCCCCCGATACTGGGGTAGCGGAAGTTCCAGACCCCTACTATGGCGGCAATAAAGGTTTTGAATATGTGCTAGATTTGATAGAGGCTGCGTCACGCGGTCTATTGTCGGTGGTACAGGACAATAAATAGTGCTCACAACGACTTTAATTAATTCGATATAGCATCAGTACTTGCGTGGCACCTCGTTCTTATTTGTTCTCCGCATCATTTTCGATGGACGAGGTTTGATTATTCGAACCTTCGTTTGTCATGCGGTTTTGATTATCCGTATTTGATTGATTTCCCTTCTTGGTATCGACATTACCATCATTAGCCGCACCAGGCGTTGGTGACTCTGACGGCTTGCTGACCGGAGGCTTTTCACGAGTATCCTGTTGCCGATCCTGCCGTTGAGGGGATTGCCGGGACACCTTAGCCTTAGCGGCGGCTTTCGTTTCTGTTTCAGGTGTCTGTGGTGTGCGATTAGTCGAACCGTTTGTGCTGGAAGACCCACTAGTGTCTGCGCCATTGTTAATATTGACGACATTTTTACTTTCCACCGGTCTGGTTTCAGATTCCTCGTCTTTTCGGGCCTTAGTGGTCTTTATGTGCTCATTATTCTCGACGTTGACCTGATTTTTGCCATCACCAGACGCAATAACTGCAGGTGTAGAGCTAGAGCCTTCTGGGTTGGTGCGTATAGAGCCTTCAGCGCGGGTTGACGAGGAGCCTTCAGCGCGAGTTGACGAAGAGCCCTCAGCGCGGGTCGACGAAGAGCCCTCAGCGCGGGCTGACAAGGAACTGTCAACCGAAGGTTTAGGCTCCTCGTTCGCCTTAAATGTGCCCTGAGGAGAATTCTTACTGATATCGCGGGCGGTGCGATTATTACTCGATGGTTTTTGATTGCTGTCGGCGTTTGCATTTTCAATCGAAGTCGTGCTTTTCTTGATTTCATTGGTTATTGCTGCCGAATTACCTTGATTCTGACTTAGTGAGTCGGCAGGGGCGACATTACCGTTTACAGCAGCCTGTGATTTTTCCGAATTGACATTCGCGGCCTGTGAGACATTACCGAGTTGCTCTGTGGACTTAGCTGGAGCATTCGATGTTGGGTTACTCTCGCTAGGTTGAGGCCGATCTGATTCTAATTTCAACTCAGGAGTCGAATTTTCGACGTTATTTTCCTGCGGCGCCGTGTTATCAGATTTTGTTGAGGGTCCCTCACGACGCCTACGTCTTCCACCTCTTTTACCGCGCCGACTGGAGCGTGGTGACATCGACGTTTTTCCAGCTTCTGTATTACCTTGTTGGAAGCTCTGTTGCTGTACAGGCGGTTGCGAAGAATCAGCATCGGTATTCGCTTGCACTGTATTTTGCGTATCAGTGCCCGATGATGTGTTAGTTTTGTGGATAGCCTGCGTATCTTCGCTTTGTGCAGCGCTTGAACCACTATTAAAAATGTCTACGGCGCTGTTGTCCGGTGTCGTTTTTTGATTTCTCTCCGTATCCGATTTATTACCGGCCGATTGTGCGCCCTTATTCGTCGAACTGTCCTGCCGATTATCCGAGCGGTTGTCTGCACGGTTGTCACGAGAGTCGGGTCGTTTATTATATTGTCGTTTACGCGGTGCGCCCTGTTTTGTCGTACGAGTATTTCTACTACGTCGTTGCTGTGTAGGCCTGGGGCTGCTTTCCTTTTTTTGTGCAGGTTTAGTCT
>JBGMRO010000383.1:0-4502 GCA_048061555.1 Thiohalomonadales bacterium
CCTTTTGGCCATGGATGGCCTTATGCTGCGAATGCATGGATGCATTAGAGCAGCCAATCTTGGAGAAATATCCTCGTTTGTGGATGGACACTACCTAGGTGTCAGGCGTTACCCTACGCCATTTGACTCAATAGCTGTTGTGCTTGCTCTTTTTGGGTATCATCACCTTCCTCCATGACTTCATCCAAAATACTGCGCGCACCGTCGCTATCACCCATATCAACATAGGCCTTTGCAAGGTCTAATTTTGAGCCAATCTCATCGACATTTGCAAATATATCTTCATCAAACTCACCTGTTAATTCCGTACCTGAGTCAAAATTGGAAGCTTCATCCAAGGTAAGATTGTCCATCGATGAGACTTCTTCCAGATCTAGGGCATCATCATCTAGGGTTAACTCAACGGGCTCGTCCACCCCGGCTACGTCGACCTCGAAATCGTCCAATGCCAAACTCATGTCGTCTAAAATTTCAGGCTCAACCAGATCTATCGGGGCATCACTACTATCCAAACTATCCAGACTTAGACCGTCGAAATCCAAGGCGTCTGCATCGGCTGTGTCTGAATCAGCCGTTCCCATATCAAAATCTAAAGCATTATCGTCATCTAATAGACTGTTATTATTTAGAAGGTCATTGTCTAATAGGTCATTGTCTAATAGGTCATTGTCTAATAGGCTGGTGTCTAAAAGGTCAGCATCAGCGGCTAATTCAGCATCTACATTCTCGACGCCCGTACTCAGTGTATCGTCCAGATTAAAATCTAGCGATGAGATGTCAAACTCTAAAGCGTTGTCGTCGTTCGCGCTAGCATTATTCGTACTAACCGAAGTCGCTGGGTCGACTGCATCACCCATATCGAACTCGAAATCTAACAAATCTTCATCCGCAGCACCAATAGCATTCGTCGTATCACCCGCGACGTCAAATGACATATCTAAAGCAGTATCTTCCACCGCCGCAGTTTCAACGACATCCACGCTGCCTTGCCCCCCAAATAGCGGGTTTTCTGGACAAAGGATCGCGCCCATTTGAGCGACCTTTTGCCAATATTCATTGCTTTCATCTCCACCGACACGATCAAACATAAATTGCGCGTGACTTTGAAATGCTTCCTGATTATTTGCCGCATTATAGACTTCCATAAGCTTAGTATGTATATCCAAGCGAGAATCATCCGATTGAATCGCCTGTTTCAATATATCTTCAGCTTGTTGGTGTCGGCCGTAAGCAAGATAGACGTCGGCCTCTGAGATAGGATCAACTTCAGTGGTATCTGTCTCTATACCCGTGGTCATATCGCTCATGCCAAAGGCGCTCGCCATGCTACCTACACTTTGCGCTTGACTATTTTTAAACGAATTATCATCAAAACCCTGCACGGTCGACATCATATCGTCACCGTCAGCGCCACCAATGTTCAAAATACTTTCTTCAAAGCCATCCTGCATCTTACGACGACGAATAACCATCACGGCGACTAACGCTACGACGAAGAAAATCGCCAGCGCCATAATTGTCTGGTCAGACAAAAAGGATACGTCTTCGTCGTCAGTAAATTCTTCAGGGGCTTGAATCGTTTCTTGTTGTGGGCGATCTGCGCTTGGTATAGGCTCAAGGTCTTGTTGATTTTTTAGGGTGGACTGCAATGACGCCATTTCCTGATCTTTTAGATTAATCAGGCGCTGCATACTCTCAAGTTGTTCCTCAAGTTCGGACAAGCGTCCTTTGAGTTCACCGGATTCCTGCTTATTGGCATCCAGAGCTTCTGTTGCTAATAATAGCTCTTCGCGTAAATCCTGATTCGCTGCACTGTCTTCCACGGTTCCCCCTGTACCAACCCCTCTTGAACCTGGCGCGACCAGTTTCAAGCGAGCCTGCGAACTTGTTGATGATGATTCAGCACCGAAATCGCTGCTTTCACCTAGATCGTCGTCTATAGAGTTACTGGCGATCTGTTGTACGGTCCGACCACCACGCCATTGCCGGTTTTGACGTGCCACTTCGGTAAATGCATCGCTGCGAGATAATTCTGCTAATACAGTCGGATCATCGATGCGCAGTCTTTCGCCTGCCCGCATTTTATTGATATTACCATCAATAAACGCACCAGGGTTACTTCTTAACAAGGCCAGCATCATCTGTTGCAGAGAAACATCCGCCGGTTTCATATCCAGGGCAATTGCAGAGAGTGTTTCATTGCGCCGAATAATTCCGTGATTTAATGATCCCGGCTCTCGATCTTCAAATTCCGGTTCAATTTCAGCTATTTGCTGAAATTCCTCGCGACCTGGGGAAGCGGGTACTCGTGGCTCTGGATCAGGGATCGGTGCAGGTTTTGGCTTGTTTACCGGCCTGAATCGTTTCTGCGGTACTATTGCGCGTCGTGCCGTACTCGTGGTCGTGCGACGAGTCGAGGATTTTTTAGTAAATACAGGACTCGTTTGGGCTTGACGTACCGGCGCCGGTGCCTCTGCAGTCAGCACCGGCGGGTCTACCAGTACCGTGTACTCTTTCAAGGCACGGCCACGTGGCCAACGTGCTTCGATTAAAAAATCTAGGTATGGCTCAGTGACATTTTGTGAGGTACTCAGTTGTATGAATGGAGTTCCATCGGCATGTTTCTTTATTTGAAAATCTATACGGGATAAGAAGCCGGTCTTGTCGACACTAATTCTCTTAAAATCTTCGCTTGAGGCCATTTTGACCACTAGCCCATCTAAATCCCCCTTCTGTACTGAATGAAGGTTAATCTCTGCAACCAAGGGCTGATTTAAGGCCGACTTCATGGTAATAGGACCCAAACCAAGCGCAAAACTTAGCGAAGGTAGAAAAATTGCGAGTGCCGTTAACCCTCTCAGCGCTTTGCGCCAAGTCGGCGCAATCGGCCTAGCCAAGTTGTATCGTAGACTAATCATTTTAACTGATTTTAAATCCATCATCCTTACATTCCTCACATCGCCTGAAACACGGCACTACAGCGAGAAACGAGTTGCTATACTATGCATAAAAAGACTGTCATGCCCTATTATACGTCCATACCTACATCAATTAATGCAAGCAAATACGGTGCCATTACTTTAAAATATAAGTTTAAAAACAAAATTTCAAAATATAAGCTCACCATCCAATGCCAACTAACAAAATACAGTAAGTTTAATCTATGGGCATTAGCCCCACGGTTCATTAAACTCGTAGCCTAAAAACTTGTGGTCGCAAAACCCTTATAGCGCAGCTCGAAAGACAAAAATCACTACCCTATAAATATTTTTCTATCAATATTTCCGCAATTTGCACGCTATTTAATGCTGCGCCTTTCCGTACGTTATCAGAGACTACCCACATATTGATCGCCCTTGGATGACTGATATCTTCCCTAATGCGACCGACGTAAACTGGGTCATTAGTGGCGCCTTCTGTCACTGCAGTTGGGTAACCACCATCTTTCCGCTTATCGATAACCTTAACGCCTGCCGCTGCTTTGAGTAGCTTCCTAACCGCTGCGGCGCTAATCTTTTCCCGCGTCTCAATGTTCACCGCTTCTGAGTGTGCATAGAACACAGGAACCCTAACTGCAGTGGGATTAACAGCTATAGCGGCATCTTCGAGTATTTTTTTAGTTTCCCAAACCATTTTCATTTCTTCCTTGGTGTATCCATTGTCTTGGAATACATCAATTTGGGGAATCGCGTTAAAGGCAATTTGTTTTGGATAGACATCGACCGTAACGTCTTTCATCGTGAGTAAGGCGGAAGTTTGCGCAGCTAACTCTTCGATGGCCTCTTTACCAGTGCCTGACACCGCCTGGTAAGTGGCAACATTGATACGCTCGATTCCAACGGCATCATAGATGGGTTTAAGTGCTACAAGCATCTGAATGGTCGAACAATTCGGATTGGCGATAATACCACGAGTCTTGTAATCCGCAATCGCATGGGGGTTAACTTCTGGTATAACCAGAGGAATATCGTCATCGTATCGGAAATGAGAGGTATTGTCGACAACAATACAGCCAGCCTCTGCGGCTTTTGGAGCATAATCTGCCGAAATTGCACCTCCCGCGGAAAATAACCCGATTTGCACTTTCGAAAAATCAAATGAGTCTAATTCAGTGACGGTAATATAGTGACCCTTAAATTCGATTCTACTGCCCGCTGAGTGACTACTGCCAAGTAAATAGAGATTCTTTACGGGAAAATTTCGCTGTGCCAGGATAGAGACCATAGTCTCACCTACGGCACCGGTCGCCCCAACGATTGCGACATCATACTGCTGAGTCATTATTTTAATATTCCTAAATTTCTTGCGATAATTTGAACTTCACAATGGCCATTTCAATGACGACAGTTCGTAAATAAAAGATCAATATGCTCGGTAACACTACTAGGATAAAACTACTTCAAGTGACTTATTAACTCAAGTTTCCGAGTTCAGTGGCTCGTTAATACCGTACTACCTCTACAAATTGCTGGATAAGCGAAGCGCATCCACCAATGATCAGC
>JBGMRO010000384.1:0-4489 GCA_048061555.1 Thiohalomonadales bacterium
TTTCAAAACCGAATGCTTCCCCCAAACAAGGTAGTCTTCCGGGTTTGCAGTCTAGTTGAATGCCACGCACGGTAACTTGATTGATTATTTTTAGGCTTCTTTGCATTCGTTGATTCAAGACATCAAGGAGTATTTCATGCGAGGCAGGTATAATCGCCATCATAATTCCACGGGAGTCTTCAAGCACAACGCTTTTTGCGATATGTTCCGCTTGAATAGAATCTGAGCCCAGTTGGTAAAATTCTTCTAGCTCACCGGCGATGGTTATAGATGCGTTACGCACACCGCGATGCTGCAAGAATCGTTTGGTCAATAAAGTAATGGACATTAGTACTTTTTAGTTCATCAGTGCTGTCGACGAGGTAACTGTAATCTCGTGAATAGATTAATTAAAAATCTATTGATAAAAATTTGTCTAATAAGTAGTGTCTAATTAGTAGTGTCTAACAAGTAGTGGTAGGGCCTGCAAATTATATGCCGATCAGTCTGTTAGCGTTTACGTAGTTAAAAAATAGAAGCGTGACTATGTTTAACAAAACTACCGGGTAATCCTTATAACCGAATATAAAGCAGCATTAAATAGCATTGTTAGTCTTGTTGATGAGTCAATGTGTCAGTTTATTGGCTATCGATGATATTCACTAAAGAAAAAAATTACGGTGACACTGTCATTCGTTGGTTTATTTGCAACCGATGCAGTTTTGGAATAGTCGATAGATTCTCTCAGTATAGGTCATGTCATAAAGAATGTACGTTGCTAAGCTGCAATCGTTTGCACGACGCCGTTAACTATGGGGATGCCTGCAGAATAATCTACCGAGTTAAATGGTAGTGGGTGCGCAGAGAGTGGTAGAAAAGGGTTGTGAGCTACTAGGGTCAGTCTTTTTTCGAGGCTGGCGATGGTTTGTTGGTATAGGCTTTTAGCAATTTCTTAAATTCTTCCATTGAAATTTGCGGTTTTTTTGACTTGCCTAGGATAACTTCGAGTAGGTTGGGGTAGAGCAATGTCTGTCCCGATGCGAGTTCGATTTCTATGTGATAATTTCCCAGCGGTAAGTCTTTGGGTAAAGCTAGTTGCAGTTGATTAGAGACTTGCCGTTGCCAGTCAATACGCGGCAGTATCTCGAGTGAAGCGATACTGGGTTGCCCCGAAAAAAGTATCGTGTTTTTATGGATCAGCATAGATTGATAGATACCCGTGCTGGGGTAATGGCTAGCCATAATCGGCCTTGCGGTCGTCGCCGGCGGTGTCCTTGTCAGTTGATTTGTCGGTGCCAACAGAGTAGCAATATCCTCAACGACTAATCCACCATTATTGCTGTATATAAAAAGTTTCCCCTTATCTATCAATATATCGTTTATATCTTCGTGGTGTTGAAATGCGTATTGAAATTGCAGGCCTTTATTTGATTCGCGGTAGAGTTGTACATTTTTTTCACCATATACCAAGGCGAGCATGTCATTTTGTGCGCTCAAATGTTGCGCGGGTTTGCTTAGGGGGAGGGTTTGAATGATTTCAGGAGTGGCAGGCTCGTCGAGTGTATAGACATTAATACCCTTGCGTTGCGCAACCACGAGTAGATTGTCTGTCGTGAGCAGGTCACGGGCTTCAATGGCGATTCGACCCATCGGTTGCAGGCGTGATTCGTTACGAACGTCGATGACGTCGATTCCACTCGGTTTTTGTGAGACGTAGACATAGCCATTGTGATATCCGATATGTTCACTACTGCCTGATGTGCGCAATTTGCTAATCCATCGTGGAGAAAATGGATCACTGATATTTATTGTCGCAATGCCGGTGTCGGCCAATGCCACATAGGCAGAATCTTTGTGGGTGATAATATCACTGGCAAATCCACTCAAATCTAGTCCGCTCATCCATATTGGGTTAAGCGGGTTTGTGATGTCGAATACCTGCATGCCATGACTGCCATTGGCTGAAAAGGCCGTATTACCGACTTTTGTAAGTTGTTGGATTCGACCGCGGCCTTGATAGCGGCCGATGAGTACAGGGTCACGTGCATTGCGGATATCCGCCACTTTAATACCGCCCCACCAATCCCATAAATAGGCGTAGTTGCCGCGAATATCGGCACCCCAGGTAGACCCTGCGGTATCGACATAAGCTATATGGCGCAGATGTTTTTTTCGACTAATGTCGACTATTTGAAGACCTGATTCCCATGCAGCAATGTAAGCGTAGTCATCTTGTAAATCGATACTACGAGCGTTCCCCGGAATCTGAATATGGCTAATTTCTGTTGGCGCTTGTGGGTTGCTAATATCAACCAGATATAAACCTTTATCAAAAAAACTGACATAGGCGATATCATCTTGTACCTGCACGTCTTCGGCGTATCCACCGGGGTCAAATTGGCCGACTTGCCTTGGGTGGCTAGCATCGCTTACGTCAAAAATAAGTAGGCCGGACAGATCATCGGCCACAAATACGAATTTGTCTTTGACCTCGATAGCCCAAGATTTACCCGGTGTATCAAAACTACCAATTATTGTTGGTTTTTTTACATTTGATACATCAATAATATGAAATCCGCCACGATGGTCTGCTAAGTAAATACGCTGACCCACCAGTTTTAGTGTGTATGCAAGACCCGTCGTCATGAGTTCAGATATTTTTACTGGGTGTCGAGGATCGCTGACGTCGACGATTTGTAAGCCGTGGTCGTCATCGCCAATATAGGCAATCCCGTCTTGCACGACCACGCCTTTAGAAGAGCCTGGGCTATGATAGTTCCCCAAGTGGCGAGGTTGTCGTGGCAGCCGTATATCATAAATATGTAACCCTGAAAACCAATCTGCGACATAAGCGATGTCATTCTCTATGAATGCCCTACGGCTGCCACCTTGGTTAACACCCGATTGTGAAATTTGTATTACGGCGGATCCAAAATAATCGAGTTTTTGAATTTGCTTACCGGTGGCCACAAAAACGTTCTTGCCGGAAAGCGAGACGGCGATGATGGCTTGCCGGGGTTTGTAGAGACTATCGGTAATGGGTAAATCAAGCTTGTCTATGTTAAGGTTTGCTAAACGCAGATTGGCATTGTTAATTATTGTTAAGTCATCGTTAAGCCAAACATTGTTGACAGTACCGATTTTATTATGGCTACCTCGCCAAACGATGTCGCTGGGTGACTTTACGTCGAGTATGGTTAAACCCGCTGAGCCGTCGGCGATAAAGATATTGTCATCACGCAGCTGCATCATTAGCGCGGTGCCCGCCGTCTTGAATCCGCCGAGTATGGTCGCAGATTTGTGCGGGTCAATATCAAATATCGTTAGCCCCGTTTGACTGCTGGTGATATAGAGGCGATTATTTGTGAGTTTTAGGTCATTTATCGTATTGGAAACATGAATAGAATTTTGACGTGAGACATTAAGTTTGCCTGTTTTAGCATTGGTATCGACCGAGAGCATGTCAATACTGCTATTGTGTTTGCTGTAGGCGAGACGATTATCTGCCACCGCAAGCGTGTTCAGATGCCCTTGTATTTTAAAATACGCGGCTCGCCGAATAGTCTTTGGCGAGGATATATCGAGCCATTCTAGGCCGTGGTTGTCCACGGCAATCAATAAAAATTTCCCCTGCTGTTTAAGTTGGCTAATGGGGTTGCTAGTTTTATATTCCGCGATAAGCCTAGCTTTCTTTCCCCATTCAATCGCGATGATGTGTCTATTATCGATGAGTACGTAGCTCAAACCGTTGACATGGATAAAATCAATGGCGGGTGAAGATAATTGAAAGCTGTCGATAATTGTGGGGCCACTCGGTCGTAGGCTTAGTTTGCTGTCTTTTGGCCATTGTGGCAGTGACAGATTAACTACACTAGCGCTACCGTAGGTTGCTGTGACGGTCTTTAGTTTGCCGGTAACCGTGGCGGCAAGGACGGGGTTTGCGCATGCTACGCTTAAATAGATAAGCGCAATATAGATATATAGAGAGCGAAACAGGCCGAACTGCTTACCTAACTGAATAGGGCCTAACTGCAGTGATAAATTCATAATAAGCGGTTTATCTTTTGAACGGGCTAGGTTGCAATATATATTTTTCGCCGGGGTATAATTTCTCAGGCATGGCCGGCGAAATATCGCTGGGTTCGGGGGCGGGGGTACTGTATTCCAAGGACTTTAGTGGCGCGGCTCTTGCCGCACCGAAGGGACGCACAGCGGAAGCGGCGGAACCGGCTCCGTAGACGGGAAATAACAGCGTCTTGGCCTTACGCAGATCGACTAGATGTGGGTCGAAAAAAACACCGCGGAATTCTTCATCAATACGTGCGATGTGAATAAAGTATGTCCTGTCTTCGACGAAATTATAATCGCGATATCGGGACACTTGTATGGGTTTGGATTTGTTGATGAACTCTGTGCTGGAATGCGTTGCCACGCGTGCCTTGCCGGGCAGGATTTTGACCATCGTATAAGCACCCTCGCGAATATCTAATAAGGTTTCACCGTTTAGCGA
>JBGMRO010000385.1:0-4457 GCA_048061555.1 Thiohalomonadales bacterium
TATCCAACAAATAGACTTCCGCTAGCAAGTTATAGGCGACTACATCGTCAGGTGAACCCTTAATATATGCCTTAATCTCCGCTATCGCCTTCCTGTTCGCTTTATTGGCGAGTTGAGAACGAACCAGTGCAGTGAGAATTTTATTTGACTTGGGTTGCTTCTTTAAGGCTATTTTTAATTCTTTTACGCTTTTCGAATATTGTTTTTCTGATTGATAAATGACACCTAAGAAATAATATCCAAGAAAACTATCTTTTCCCAATAATTTAGATTCCTTTGCCAATTTTTTAGCTTTCGTAAAATCTTTGGAATTCATTAATTGACTAAACAACGCTAAACGATAATTGCTATTGTCAGGTTCGAGGCTCAATAGCTTTTCATATTGTTGTATCGCTTTATCATCAGCGCCACTAAGAGAAAATACCTTTGCTAGCTCAAAGTGCATAGACTGATTATTCTGTTCAATAGCCAACGCTGATTGTAGATTGTCTATGGCCTGCTCATACTCCTTGTTTAATACATGTGCCTTTGCAAGGTATTGCAGGATTTCTGCAGAATTCGGCTGCCCCTTCAAGGCCGCCCTAAAATCGCCCACCGCACCCGACGCATCATTCTTGGCAAGCGCAAGTTGACCACGTGAAATTAAGGCCTCATTGTGGTTTACATTTTCCTGTAGAACGACATTAAGTAAATCTTCTGCCTGTTGTAGCTTATTTTCCATCATAAGAATACGCGCGAGTTTGACCCTCGCTTGCAATCCATCATTGGTCAAACCAGCGGCCTCAATAATTTCTTGATATACCTTTTTTGCCTTTTTATTTTTTCCTTCGGCCCGGTAGAACTTTGCTAGCCCTATGCGTAAACCATAGGCTTCTGGTTCTTGCTTAATAAAGGCCAACAGCTCTTTTTCGGCCTGTTGTTTTTTATCTTGACGAAGAAAAAAATCAAACAAGATGAATTTTGGCTCAAGTTCATCTGGTTTGCGCGCGATCATCTCTCGCAGCACGCTCTCGGCATCATCCGGTTTGTTCAAACCAAGCAAAACAGAGGCAAGACGTACACGATTCACGAGTTGGTCAGGTTCAATTTCAACAATTTGTCGCAAAATAATCAGGGCCTTTTTTTCGTTTTTCTCTCGAATGTATAAATTAGCCAACATCATTCGCAACTCAATATTTTTAGGGTGTTTCTGTATAGCTTGCAAAAATATCTTTTCTGATTTTTCTGTTAAACCCATTTTGGCATACATGGAAGCTAATAAAGCGGATGCCTCGATATTTGACGGATCTATTTTCAGTGCCTTCAAAACATCATTTAGTGCCTTCTCGTTTTCATCCTCACGAGAATATAACGTGGCTCTAAGGGTTAGCCCGTCTACATTATTGGGATCGAGCCTTAAAATTTCTTCGCCTATTTCACGGCTTTCCTTTAAATTACCACCTAAATAATAAAAACGCCCCAGTTTATTGCGTGCTTTGGTATGATTCTTATCCTGTTCGATTATATACTTGAGATTAGCCACCGCCTTCTGCCAGTCTTTTAATTCTTCTGATACTTCGGCCAACATATATCTGGCCTCTAGATCCTTCGGCGCAATTTGCAAGGCATTCTTCAGTTCAAGACGGGCCTTTTCATAATTTTCCTCGGCAACAAAGGCCTTGGCCTTGCTAATATATTTCGCCTTACGTTCTTCAGAGCCCCCGCAGGCCACGAATAAAAGTAAGACTAAAATTAAGGCCACTAATTGTGTGTTTTTTATCATTATTTTCATAGCATTCCACTATTAATATATTAGTACCATATAATAAAACTACAGTTTCAAAGATTATACCGCAATAAAAGCCTATATCTACGCATTTCTTCTCATCCAGCCGCGCCTGCAAGCTGCCCTCGAATATTTATCGGTCACCCTCTAACTTGCCAACATCATCCCACGAACCCCTACAACAGCCAGCGCGACAAACAATACAATACGAAATATATCCGAGAGCCGCGATAGCTTGGCTACAATCAATTCAACACCATAAAAAAGAATCAATAATAACAATACGTTCTCTGCAAAATTACCCTCTTGGTGCTCGTCACCCATAATTATAAATCCAATCAAGGCAATAAATAACGCCAGAATATCCAATGGAGTGATGTCGAATCGACGACCTTTTGAAAATCGGATACCCACAATAATCGATATCGTTAACAGACCGATCAGCGTGGTGTTATACAATTCCAATTCGATAGAACCAACCTGGATACTGTGTGTTAAAAACAGGGCTACGGTACAGGCGACATAGGCACACATTTTCTCCAAATGGTTAAACGACTGATGCCTGCGTTTGAAAAAATAATAAAACAAGATACAACAGAGCAACAATGAAAGTATAGCCACATCAAAGGGAATATTATCAGACAACAATCCAGCCTGTAGTAAATACAAGGAAACTGTCGCTGTCGTCACATAAAATGCCCATTTTGGCATATGGTTGTCGTCAACCAAATTTTTTAATAACAGATGTATCGTAGTCAACGAATTGCCTTCCTGGTTGCTCCTGATGCGCCAACCGGTCTTGGCTACCCAATAAAAGAAACCGATAATAGTGGCGCTCACCGCCAAATAGACGCCAAGTATTAAGGCATCCGATTGGTAGCGTAAAAAATAGGCGCTCGCAACAAAACCACCCTGTACCACATAAATAATGCCGACCGCTTCATAATGATCAAAGCCGACCGCCAATAATTTATGGTGAATATGATTCGAATCGGGTTTAAACGGCGAGCGGCCTTCATAGACCCTTTGGGCCATCACTATCAGGGTATCCAACAATGGCAGCCCTAACAATAATAAAGGCAAAGCGACACTCACCGCTGTATTCACATGCTCGATAAGCATAATGGACAGTACGCCGACAGAGAACCCCAGAAACTGGCTACCGGCATCACCCATGAAGATCACTGCGGGATAGGTATTAAACCTTAAGAACCCCAAAACGCTTCCCGCAATGCCGGCAGTAATAAACATCAGGTCTGAACCACCTGCAAGCAGGCACAGTAATACAATAACCCCGAGACTCAATAAGGTCGTGCCACCGGCGAGGCCGTCCAGCCCATCTGCCAAATTTATAGCATTCGTCACCCCCAGCAGTGCAAAAAAAGTCAGCGGGTAAGCTATATAGGTGGGTAGAAGATAATCGACAACAATGGGCAAGTGAGAAATTGATATGTCACCATAAAATACCACGATAGATACCGCGATGGCCTGACCTAAAAACTTCATTTTGTAGCCGAGTTGCTTGCGATCGTCCCACACACCAAAGAACAATATAACCATAATGCCCAGCAAGAAACTGGCAACGGTATTATCTAAATCGGACCAGAACAAGATCGGTAAGACGGCACCCACTACCATGGCGATACCCCCTACGCGCGCAACATCGGTTACATGCACCTTACGCTCGCCCGGAGTATCTAGCATTTGCCAGTAACGTGAATATTTGTTTAGCGGAGGAATCAATATCATCGTTAACAACGATGAAGTAATAAAATAGAAAAACAGCGTCATTGCTTCTTAATCCGGAATATATTTAGTCAGCTTGGGGCTAATCGCCTTGGCAAACGCGGTAAGTTCACGATCGGCCTCACTAACGTCCATGCCGGGTTTAACAAGGGTCGTCAGGCGCACCAGTGCACCGTCGGTACGATTACGAGTCAAGGCATCCCAAAACAGATACCATTTTGCCAAATATTCGTTGGTAATTATTCGACCTCGTTGTTGGAACCAGTAATAAACCAATTGCTTGGTATCACCCAATTGTATAACGAGCCGATTGACTGCAAGTGGTGTTTCACCGATGTTTACATTGGCTAAATTACGTTGTGAAAAATCAGATATCCTCCAACCCCCGCCAGGAATACAGGAACGTGGCGAGTGGACAGAGCTACCTTTTCTTTGAGAGGCATAATAAGCCGCATAAAAATTTATTGGGACATTGCTGCCATCCGTATAGTCTGTAACGACATAGTCGGTTAGTTTAAGTACTTCAAGCTGCAATCGCTTTATTGTACTGCGCGTGCCTTGCCACTGCGCTATCTTTGTCGGAAATTCGACCAGGTCAGAACGCATGGGATAGATTTCTTGGCGATCTGATATAAAACTGGATGATATGGCGACAAAAACCAATAAACCCACCGACGCCAAAAAGGGCCTCGGTAATTTTTTAATAGTTGGCGACGCATTTTCTGACGAAATAGTTGCCGGAGTATCCAAACCAAAAACTTCAGTAAACTTCTTACCCGAACCCCAAAAATGATTGAGTACCCAGACCTCGATGATTAAAATTCCAGTACTGGCAACAAAGATGATCCAACCCTCAAAATCATGCAAAAAGCCTTCGGCTGCACCAATACCATAATATTCGACCAAGACTCCGATCACTCCGATGCGAAAGCTGTTCATAATGACC
>JBGMRO010000386.1:0-4449 GCA_048061555.1 Thiohalomonadales bacterium
TAGAACGTCGTGAGACAGTTCGGTCCCTATCTGCCGTGGGCGTTTGAGATTTGAGAGGAGCTGCTCCTAGTACGAGAGGACCGGAGTGGACGAACCTCTGGTGTTCCGGTTGTCACGCCAGTGGCATTGCCGGGTAGCTATGTTCGGAAGGGATAACCGCTGAAAGCATCTAAGCGGGAAGCCCCCCTCGAGATGAGATCTCACTAGACACTTGATGTCTCTTAAGGTCCGTCGAAGACTACGACGTTGATAGGCTGGGTGTGGAAGCGCAGTAATGCGTGAAGCTAACCAGTACTAATTGACCGTGAGGCTTGACCATATAACACCCAAACAATCTGTGAGATTGCATGGTGGTTATTTGTTTGTTGTCGACGATCTCAATATTAGAGAAATATGCAACTACCTGGCTTGGTAGAATTGCTACAGATTTTTAATCAGCCTCCCTTATTGTTAATTTTATTTTGTAGATTGTTATGTGGACTTTTTATTTGACGGTCGCACTAACAATTTATAACAAATAGCTAGAGAAGAATGTATGACTTCTCCGGCAAACAGTTTGCCTGGCGGCCTTAGCAAGTTGGCACCACCCGATCCCATATCGAACTCGGCAGTGAAACGACTTAGCGCCGATGGTAGTGTGGGGTCTCCCCATGTGAGAGTAGGACACTGCCAGGTTTTAATACCGAAGCCCCGTGCTAAATTTTAGTACGGGGCTTTTTTTATGGGTCGACCGCGACTCGGTTCGTCCAGCTACGCACCTGCGTGCTTCACGTTTGCTGCGGCTGCGTTTGCTATGCAAACGGTCCTTGCTCATCGTTTTTTCTTCAGCTCTTTATCTATGAATTTGCACCATTTGTCGGTATTTCGGTCAGGTATTCCCGTTTAGCCACGAATGCCAAGTTTAAATTCAATCACTGATTTCCATTCGCTTGAACCTAGATCGGGTCCGTGCCCAGTACTATCCTGAGTCAATAAAAGCATTTCGACCTGTTGAATCCATAATGTTGCGCAGGGTCTTGTATTTTGTGTCTCTTGGTTGTCGGCTAGGCAACTCTGCATGAGTAGGAAAGTTGTAATTGAAACGAGGTGAAAGTATTTAATTGCGGCCATTTGTAGAATTACAAATTTTAAGTGACGGGAAATTATCGGGCAGCGAGAATAAAAAAATCCAGCTAGGTATTATTTTCAAACCCCGTGTTAGCATCTAACACGGGGTTTGCTCTATTTAGGTAGCTTGGGAAATTCAGTTTCTGGGAAGTTCAACCTTTATGATATTAAACGTCGTATTAGGGTCACTAGGGTTGTCACTGAAAAAAGGCGGCGGGGCTATATCAAATCTGGCGTTAATCGCATACAGCGCATGTCCAAATTTGACCGCCGTCGTGGGCACACGAAATTCCGGGTGTGAGAGTATATTAATTATCGTACCTAATCTGTGATCCTCTGACAATTCAACCACGGCGATTTGATTAGTAAAGTTTTGCACGACATAGAGATAGTCATCGTGTAGAACGAGTCCGTCGCCGTTGATCAGATCGCCACCACTTATCATGATTTCCGTAGTGTAGCCGCTACGTGGATTGACAGAGAATAATTGACCGGAGGTCGTGGTGTTGATTAACAGCGTTTCTCCGTCCTCGCTTGCAACTATGCCATTCGCATTGAAATCGCCGGGGGTTACTACAAGGTCGCCCGTTAATGGAATCCTTTCCATGCCCGATGTATGCATGAGTTTACCCGTCTTACTGAGGGCGATTTTGTAGATTACGGGCAGAAATGAATCGGTGAAATAGGCGGCACGTTTGGTTATTATGCCGTCATTGATAAAACCGCTGAAGTTGGGGCCTGCCTGGAATTCGGTTATTAATTCACCATCTTCTGCATCATATACCGTAATGGAGCCATTTAAGCCGCCCGCAACAAAAAGCTGGTTACGACGAACGTCATAGGCCAGTCCCACGGCGACGCGGCCTTCTTCACCGTTGACTAATATCTCGCCCTCGGCAGTCAGTAAATCAACTTGGTAAATAGCACCATTGAGTAGAGAACCCACGAAGGCCTTATGGCGACTGCCTAGCGCTATTCCTTCCGGGTGAAACCCGTTTGGAACAGGGATGATCTCGGGATAATTCTTTTCACTAGCGACGCTTACAAGCGAGCCAAGCAAGAAAATCGAAGTTAATAACATGAGGCTTAGTGTGCGTAACATGGGGTCCTTCCTCCTTAGGTGATTTTTGGACTAAATTTTCGGATATTAGTGGATAGTGTGACGTTAGATGCCAACGATAAATAACCACGCTTAGGGCTAGAAGGTCAGGGAATCTGAAAGGCCCATGGTGGTAACAATCCAGAACAGTTTAGCGCTAACGTCATATCGGGGTAAAGGATTATCAGGTAAAATTCAACAATAAATTCCAATAGTTCACATCTATCCACCTATTAAAAATGTTAGGCGATCATTTCCAATGAAGTCTCTCCAATAACCCGAAGTCGCCGTGTGCGATGTACTATTGATTCGATGGAGTGATGCCAACAGTTGTACAAAGTCTTCTACTGGTATATCGCTTGTTTATTCTTGTAAAGTGCTAAATGTTCTGTCAGCTCAGTAACCACATAGTTTTCAGTCGGTTCAACTTTGGAGATAGATAACGCCGCATTAGTCAGTATAATTGCAGTTTCAAAATCGCGAGTACTCGCCAAGGAAGCAGCAACGGTATCCATATGGATGGGATTACCCGTATTCAAAATTTCGTAAGACAATATGGCGGATCGTTTTGGATCTCGAACATCCAGATTAATGCTTGTCGCATACATCCATACTAAGGCATTTGTAATCAATAGCTGCTTCGGATTTAATTGATTGGCCTTCTTGTAGTCCTTCAATGCAAGTACATGTTGCTTCTGGGCATAGTATGCATTACCTCGGTTAAAATAAGTCATTGACGCAGCCACTGTGTCGTCACTATAACTCAAAGCGGTGTCGTAATCTGCGATCGCCTCTTGGTAGCGTAAAAGATAGGCAAAAATCGCACCTCGATTATTGTAGACCGCTTCATCGTTCTTTCCTAAAACGATAGCTCTATCATAGTCTTGCAGGGCATTCTCATATAAATTAATACTGCCGTGCGCGAAGCCTCGATAAAAATAGTAACTAGAATTGTTGGGATCAATAATAATTGCTTTGCTGTATGTGCGTATGGCAGATTTATAGTCGTCGACAGCTAAATAGGTATTACCCCGGCTAAATAGTTGCAGGGCGCCGAGATTGTCCGCACCGGGTCGATATTTCCCCTCTTCTTTAATAGGACTACCAAATACCAAAGATGGCAGCAACATTAGCATCGCTATGTTTATCAATCGGCAAGGCGATCTTAGATTTGGCCTGTATGAATACATTTCTAGTGTCTCCTGTCTAGCTTTTAGTATTGTAATAATTGTATCGTCATTCAGTTTTGCTATGACAACTCACTGCTGTTACGTTGACGATATAGTGGTTATAACAATTAATTGTGTCGTGCGACCGAGTTATTTATTTCTGAAGAAGTGTCATTTTGGTCAGTATTCAGAATCTCGTTCCGACATTCATCGATACGTTCATTAATTTTGTATTGCAGATAAATAACGGAAAACAAGAATGTTAGTGGAATGCTGACAGACAAACACGTTGCCCTACCAGCGGCCATAATATCCTCTAATCTAAATCTAATCTGGAATAGCGCCACTAAAAAGATGACATAGAATGTGATGTCGGCGATAGAGGACATCATAAGTATAGTGTCACTTCCTCTAGTAAATCCTAGGCCAAATGATATCAACGCACTAGGAAACAGGAACGCTAATACCGTCATGGAAATTTTATCCTTGTGGTTCGAATTAACGATCTGTGTCCTCGTATACAACCAGTAGATTGGATAAAAACCGAAAGTTAACATTGACAAGAGAAATACCGCCCATGCGGACAATCTTTCGAACTGCAAAATACCTTTTTCCTTAAGATGGCGATCAGACTTAGTGGTGGTTTCTTGATACGGATCGGATGTTAATTCACTCATTTCATTCTCCTGGGTTATAGTATGCGTTTTTGCTTTAAGGCTTCAGAGTAATATTTCCTGATACAAAATAATATAGCAACAATAATGTCATCTGTATATGAAATGTTGACAAAAATGTGCCGTTTTTTTTATATGCGAGGACGGTGTCGACGTGCGAAAGTGGGTGTGGGCGTAAATAGAGCGATGAGGCGGGCTAAAGGTAGAGTGGATTTGTTAGTTAGAGCTCGAATTATAGCGTCGATCTATTTACGATAATTGAGAGTAATTCGCACCGTAATTGGAGTATGTTTCTGCACACAGATAAGCTGGGGTCAATGCGGTGCGGTGAAGCAGTGAATTCAGAATAATTGGTATTGAATAAGTCTCCATTCATCGCCAGATCGTTAGGCCTTCAGGT
>JBGMRO010000387.1:0-4434 GCA_048061555.1 Thiohalomonadales bacterium
GAGTTCAGCGTCTTCGGGAAGTTTGACGACCTGGTCTTGGTGGCTGACTAATACATTGATATGCTCTTTTTTTGGAGTCATCCAAGGTTTATGGGAATAAATATCGATGTTTTGCACACCCACGCCCCAACCTTTTGCGGATTTTTGGGTTTGACCGTTGAGGGCCTGTGCGACGAGTTGATGGCCAAAGCATATTGCAGCGAGTTTCTTGCGGTTTTCATAGAGTTTAACGACAAAGTCTTGGAAAGTCTTAATCCAGGCATGTTCTTCATAGACGCTGGATTTACTGCCCGTGGTTATGTACGCATCACAGACTTGGATGTTGTTAGGGTATTCGTTGTGCTCGACATCGTAAATAATGGTCTCGATATGCGGCGCGACCTTTTTTAACAAGACTTGAAACATTTCTGGATAGTTATCAAACTGATCCTGGTATTCTGCTCTGATTGAATCACACTGCAAGATTCCGATAATCATGTTATACCTTATAGGTGTGCAAATGAATATGTGTCGTACGTCACTACGCCCCCATCGTTGTGGTGCCGATGATGAGTTTCATGGCTGTCGCAGAGATGTTTTTTTATCTAAGACATAACGTATTGAATATTATAACTTAATGGCAGTATATTGGTAGTGAATAAGACAGTAATGAGAGTACTATTATGTTAGCACGAGATGTTAGAACGGTCGCAGATGTACAAAAAATAGTCGATGCCCGCAATTTGAGCCATATAAAGGTCGGTGTGTTTGATACTGACGGTATCCTACGTGGAAAATACTTGTCAAAACAAAAATTTCTGTCGGCGCTAGCGCATGGGTTTGGATTTTGTGACGTCGTATTGGGTTGGGATTGCCAAGATCAACTTTATGATAATGTTGAGTACACCGGTTGGCATACCGGTTACCCCGATGCACAGTTACGTATCATAGCGCAGTCCTGCCGTGACTTACCCATGGAGGCAGACGGACTATTTTTTTTAGCCGAGTTCACAGGGTCCGCCGAGCAAGTATGTCCACGCGCCATATTGAGAAGGGTCATCGATACGGCCTCGCGAATGGGTTTAAAGGCACTCGCAGGTTTTGAATACGAATTTTTTGTCTTTAATGAGACCCGTGAATCCATTCGACAAAAGAAATACCAGGACTTGCAGCCGCTCGCCCCAGGTTTCTTTGGTTATTCGGTCTTACGCAATACGGTCGATGCCGCGTTTTATCAACAGATTTTGTCGCTTGGGCAACGTATGGACTTTCCACTAGAAGGTCTGCATGAAGAGACCGGCCCGGGTGTGTTAGAGGCGGCCATCCACTATGACCACGCCCTGGAATCTGCCGACAAAGCGGCGTTATTCAAGACCTTCACCAAGGTTATAGCCCAAACACAAGGTCTGATAGCGACGTTTATGGCCAAGTGGTCGCCGCAATGGCCGGGTCAGAGCGGGCATATTCATATCTCTCTGACGGACCATGACCAAAATCCATTATTTTATGAAGCCGAAGCCGATCACAGCATGAGTCTGACAATGCGGCATTTTGTTGCGGGGCAGCAAAAATTTATGCCTGAGTTATTGGCCTTGATTGCCCCCACGATCAATTCTTATACGCGATTGGTGCCGGGGTTTTGGGCACCCACCGGGGCCGAGTGGGGGGTAGATAATCGCACCTGCGCCTTACGAGTCGTGACGGGTGATGCGCATTCACAACGAGTGGAATATCGTATCGGCGCGGCCGATGCAAACCCATACCTAATATTGGCCGCGGCCTTACTATCGGGTTTGGAAGGTATCGAACAGGGTTTAGTACTGGCGCCAGCAATTAAAGGCAACGCCTACGAGCAGCAATCGGTGCCTGAACGGCAATTACCATCAAGTTTATGGCAGGCGGCACAACGACTGCGCAAATCGACAGTGGCACGTAAATATCTTGGTGATGTCTTTGTGGACCATTATGCCGCCAGTAGAGAATGGGAAGAACGTGAGTTTCGAAAACACATTACCGACTGGGAGTTGGAACGTTATTTTGAAATTATATAGTCACTAAAATAGGTCTATAGATGTCACATACATTTACCGTAACCAGTCCCGTCAATGACGAGATTTATTATGAAGGTAGCTACGCGACGGAGACGGAGATTACTAAGGCGTTGCGTAATAGTGTAGCGGCGCAAGGTGAATGGCAGAAGGTACCGCATTCCGTGCGGGCGGAGTATTGCCTAAGATTGGTTGATGCCTTGCTGCAGCAACAAGAACGATGCAGTGAAGAGCTGAGTTGGCAAATGGGTAGGCCGATCCAATATGGGCCGAATGAATTAAGTGGCTTCGCAGAGCGAGCTCGCTATATGATTGCGGTGGCCGAATCGTCTCTACAGGATATGGCGTTTGATGATCAGGTGGGTTATAAGCGATTTATACGCCGAG
Source organism: Thiohalomonadales bacterium (assembly GCA_048061555.1). Lineage (GTDB taxonomy): Bacteria > Pseudomonadota > Gammaproteobacteria > SZUA-152 > SZUA-152 > JBGMRO01. The sequence continues at coordinate 2,415 of JBGMRO010000387.1, forward strand.
TCCCCGTGGGTGTGGTGTTGGCGATGGTGCCTTGGAATTACCCCTATCTAACTGCCGTGAACATACTCATTCCGGCATTGATGGCCGGAAATAGTGTCATCCTAAAACCCTCATCACAGACACCACTCACTGCCGAGCGTATCGCCAATGCAGTGACTACAGCAGGCTTACCACAGGACGTATTCCAATATCTATTGTTAGATCACGAGGCAGCGAATAGAGTTATGGTCGCTACAGAGATTGATTATGTCGCGTTTACAGGCTCAACGAGCGCGGGGCGAGTCGTAGAAAAGAACATCGCAGGACGGTTTATCGAGGCGTCGTTAGAGCTGGGTGGCAAAGATCCGGCCTATGTGCGTGCCGATGCCGAGCTTGAATTTAGTGTCGCAAATTTAGTTGACGGTACCTACTTTAATTCAGGGCAATCCTGTTGTGGCATTGAGCGCATTTACGTGCACAAGCACATTTATAAGGCGTTTATTGACGCCTTTATCGCACAGGTAGAGCAATACCGACTGGGTAATCCGTTACATACAGATACCACCCTCGGACCGATGGTAGACCCTCAAGCGGTGGGCGTAGTTAAACGGCAAATTGACGATGCCACAAATAAAGGCGGCAAAACCGCCATCGATGCGACTCTTTTTCATCCGGAAGATATCGGCGCATCGTATTGTGCGCCACAAGTTGTGCTGGATGTGGATCACAGTATGATGTTAATGCGACAAGAATCCTTTGGCCCGGTTGTCGGTATAATGTCGGTGGACGACGATAGAAAAGCGATAGCATTAATGAATGATAGCGAGTTCGCATTGACGGCATCGGTGTGGACGCAAGATAGCGCGACTGCGATAGAATTGGGTGAACAGGTATGTTGTGGAACCTGGTTTATGAACCGTTGCGACTATCTCGACCCGGCATTGGCGTGGAGTGGAATGAAGAATTCGGGCAAGGGTTGTAGTCTATCGCAAATAGCCTACGAAAAATTAACCCGACCACGATCGTTTCATCTACGTGTCACATAACTCGAATAACCTATAACTGAATTGAAAAATTATCACACAAGTTCCGAGGATCAAGAATTTCCCCATCCTATGATTGCCACATCAATGATAGCGTCGGGTGGACAAGCATAGCGGATCCACTTAGATACAGCGTAGTTCAACGTTTATGCGCCATTAGTTTTCGCAGCTGGGTATAGTATAAGATGTTATATAAATATGTCATTAGCTAAGGACAGGTAGACCGATGAACATGAGCGAAGCTGATTTGCACGGAGACTGGAATTTCCCTACCTCGATTAAAATGGGTTGTGGGCGCATTAGCGAGCTTGCTGATGTATGTCAGTCGATGCAAATAAAGGCCCCTTTGCTAGTTACAGATTCCGGTCTGGCACAATCAGACATGGTGCAGCATGTGCTCAGTGCAAATAACGCCGCCGGTATTCGAACCGAACTATTTTCTGATGTTAAGACCAATCCCAATGGCAGCAATGTGGAAGCAGGGGTGACACAATATCGACAAGGTCAGCATGATGCGGTCATTGCCTTTGGTGGCGGAAGCGCCCTAGATGCTGGCAAGGCGATCGCCTTAATGGCGGGCCAGTCGCGGTCCATATGGGACTTTGAAGACGTGGCGGATAATTGGACCCGGGTCGATGTTGATGGTATCGCACCGATTATCGCAATTCCGACTACCTCGGGCACCGGTTCTGAGGTGGGCCGTGCCTCGGTAATTGTTGATGAAGCGAGCCATGTTAAAAAAATTATTTTTCATCCACGCATGTTACCGCAGATGGTCATTGCCGATCCGGCCCTGACCGTGGGTTTACCCCCGCATATTACCGCCGCGACCGGAATGGATGCCTTGGCGCACAATCTAGAGGCATACTGTGCCCCCGGTTATCATCCGATGGCAGACGGCATCGCTATTGAAGCCATGCGATTGATTCGTGGTAATCTATTGTTAGCGTTTAACGAGCCCGAAAATTTAGTTGCCAGGAGCCAAATGATGGTGGCCT
>JBGMRO010000388.1:0-4432 GCA_048061555.1 Thiohalomonadales bacterium
CCACCTGCGCCAATTCACCGGCCGAGATGTAGGAATAGAGTCAAAAACTGAACAACGTTAAACCGTAGGGTAGGCACGAATTTTCCTCGTTCCCACGCTCCTGCGTGGTAACGCATACGGGGTACAAAGTTGAAAGCAGAGGTACGGATTCCCACGGGGGACCGTGGGAACCAGGAGAATGCACCGCAGTGGAATTTTTCCTCGTTCCCACGCTCCTGCGTGGTAACGCATACGGGGTACAGAGTTGAAAGCAGAGGTACGGATTCCCACGGGAACCAGAAATCCTACTGGCTTACCTGTGGGTGGACATGTGCTGTGTAGGGAACACCTGATTGCACCGCAGTGGAACTTATTCCATGTAGCGCTTTTTTATGTTTCTCAAACGCCTTGGCCATAAACGCCATAAACGTACGCACTCGTGCAGTTGAACGTAGATCCTTATGGGTCAGTATCCAGATATCTCCGCATAAGCCTAATGAACACGGTGATACCCTGCGTAATTCTGCAATCGGGTCGGCCATAAAGCAAGGCAACATCGCTAGACCCATGCCCGATTTAGCGGCCTCTAGTTGCACCAATATATCGTTGCTCTGATGATGAATGGGAGATTTAGGAAATTCACTGGCCTTGATCCATGCCGGGAACCTTTCATTCTCTTCCCAACCGATCCAATTCATGCGCTCGGGAAATTTGTCGGTATCGTGATGGGCGATATAAGCAGGTGAGGCATAAATGGCTTTGGCGATCGTTGTGATGTGTCGTCCGACTAGATATTCGGGTGGTTTATCGGTGATTCTAATGGCAACATCGGCTTCACGTTTGGTCAGGTTGAATTCCTCGGTCGAGACCGCAAATTCCAGTTCAATACCAGGATAGAGCCGGCCGAATTCGGCAAAATCGGGCATCAATAAATGCGTAGCTAAGGTTGCCGGCATGGTTACACGCAACGTGCCGGTCAATCGAGTATCTCTGCCTATCACACTACGATTCAAACTGGCGACTTCATCTTCGATGCGCTCGGATGAATCCACCATATCTGCACCCGCATGGGTGAGCACATAGCCTGTGGGCAGTCTTTCAAATAGTCTGACAGAAAGCTTATTTTCAAAGGCATCGATGCGACGCGATACCGTTGAGGCGTTGACCTTTAACAACTCCGAGGCACCACGGATCGATCCCTTGCGGGCAACGGCCAAGAAAAAACGTAGATCATCCCAATTCATGTGTTGCATTATCGCAGAAATCATATGCGAAAAACAAGGGTTACACTGCAAATATGCTGGATGTATGATCTTAGCCAGGATTTAAGGAAGCTTTAAACAAGTTGACTAAATTTAGATAATCTATAAAAAACAAATGTATACATTGTAAAGCAGGATATTTGGCAATTTGAAGGAGACCATAATGGATTTAAAAGGAAAAGTGACTGTGACACTCGCTGGAGAAAGATGATGGCACTTGTCAAAAACTCTGCTTGGATCGATAACCCCGATTATCGCATGGACATCACGAACACAAATGAGCGTATTCGCATCTTATTCAACAATCTTATTATTGCAGATTCTGGCGCCGCTTTAATTCTTCAAGAGAATGACTACAAACCACTCTATTATTTTCCGCGAGAAAACCTGCGCATGGACTTAATGCAGGCATCAAGCAAAATAAGCTTTTGTCCCTACAAAGGGGATGCTCAACACTGGTCGCTAAGTGTGGGGGAGCGGCGTGTGGAGATTGCGGCCTGGAGTTACTGTGACCCCTTTACAGAAGTTGAGCAGATCAAAAACTACATTTCATTTTATCCTGAGGCGATAGAAGAGCTTCAAATACGATAGCGGACACAAAAGCGAAAGCTATTTGCGAGAGACTATAAAATTAGTAGTAAAGACAACTTCATGCATGCTGGATCAGCGAAGCGCATCCCCCAAATTACAGAGTAGTACCGCGTTAGCGCGCCACTGAACTGTAAAACTTGAAAATTAAAGCAATATCACAGTCGGAGAACACAATGAACACACAAGTTCCTGCAATTGATAAATCACTATCGGTAGCGAAAATGCTCGTACGTTGGCGTTGGCCATTCATGTTACTTTCGTTATTACTGGTGGCGATGTTGGCCAGTGGTGGTCGTTATGTCGGTTTTGCGGCAGATTATGAGGTCTGGTTTTCTAAAGACAACCCGCAACTGCGCGATTTTTTAACGTTACAAAATACCTATGATAAATCCGACAATGTGGTTTTTCTGCTTGCACCCAAAGACGGCAATGTATTTACCGCGCAAACATTGAGCAGTGTCGAGTGGTTGACGCAACAGGCCTGGCAAATTCCTTACTCGACTCGTGTCGATTCCCTGAGTAATTTTCAGCATACCCATGCTGACGGCGACAACTTGATTGTCGCCGATTTGATCGAGAATGCGACACAATTATCGTCGGCTGAATTGGCCAGGATAAAACGCATATCGATCAACGAGCCCTTGTTATTACATCGTGCAATTTCGGCGGATAGTGCCGTTACGGCGGTCAATGTCACCATCAATTTACCCAAGAACAAACCTGAGGGCAGTCCGAAGGTGACCGCGTTTGCGCGTGATTTAGTTAAACAATTGCAACTACTCAATCCCAATCTGGAGATACACCTTACCGGTTTAGTGGTAATGGACAATGCCTTTATGGAGGCGTCGATGCAAGATATGGGGTCTTTGACACTCATTATGTTCGCCCTAATCTTGTTTGGATTAGTGATTTTTTTACGCAGTATTACCGGTACGCTGGGTATATTGATCATTATCATCTTATCGATTCTGGCGACAATGGGTTTTTCTGGCTGGATGGGGGTGAAGCTCACACCCGTGTCGGCTGGGTCGCCAACCATCGTAATGACCATTGTCGTCGCCAATGCCGTACACATACTGATAACGATGATACATGCTATGCGCACAGGCTTAGACAAGTCCGCAGCCCTGATTGAAAGTCTACGGCTAAATATGCAGCCAGTTATATTGGCGACCATTACCACCGTGGTGGGTTTTTTATCGATGCATTTTTCCGATGTACCGCCGTTTCATGACCTTGGTAATATGGTCGCGGTAGGTGTGGTGGTATCACTGATACTCTCTATGACTTTTTTGCCTGGTTTACTGATGTTATTACCCATGCGAGTGAAGGCGGATGGCGACGAAAAAACGCTTCATCTACAGGGATTGAGTGAATTTGTAATTCGTAAACAAAAAACATTGTTATGGTCGTTTTCTGGGCTCACCTTATTGCTATTTGCACTCGTTCCGCTCAATGTCATTAATGACAATATCTGGGAATACTTTGATGAAAACGTCAGCTTTCGCATCGATACCGACTATGCTTCGGAGCATTTAACCGGGCCGTATTATATGGAATATTCACTTCAGTCAAATCAAGAGGGCGGTGTGAGTGGACCAGAATACCTGAAGGTTGTTGATGACTTTCGTACTTGGTTACAGCAACAACCCGAAGTCGTGCATGTCAACGCGATTACCGATATTATGAAGCGGCTTAATAAAAATCTACATGCCGACGATGAACTTTGGTATCGATTGCCAGACAACCAAGAATTAGCCGCGCAATATTTATTGTTATATGAGATGTCGTTACCCTATGGCCTGGATTTAAACAATCAGGTAAACGTGGATAAATCGGCCACACGCGTGGTAGCCTCTTTGCACAATTTATCGAATAATGAAATGATCGCATTCCATTCTCGTAGCGAGGCCTGGTTGGGCGAGCACGCAAGTCAATACGAACTCACCGCGGGTAGTCCCATGTATATGTTCTCGCATATCAGTATTCGCACCGTACATCAAATGGTGGGTGGTGTCGCTTTTGCCCTGTTACTCATCTCGGTGCTGATCATTCTCTCACTTCGATCGCTAAAGATTGGCATTATTAGTCTGGTACCCAATTTGATTCCACCCACCATGGCATTTGGTATTTGGGCGTTGCTCATTGGTGAAGTCGGTTTTGCACTGGCCGTAGGTTTAGGGATGACCATCGGCATAATCGTCGATGATACCGTGCATTTCCTGAGCAAATATCTGCGTGCCAGACGCGAGAAACAACTCAATGCCGAAGATGCCATTCGATACGCCTTCTCTAATGTAGGATCTGCGCTCATTATTACCACGGTCGTATTGACCGCGGGTTTTTCGGTGCTAATGTTTTCAAGTTTTAAATTAAATTTTGATTTAGGTCTGATTACGGCGTTGACTATTGCCTTGGCGTTAATGGTAGATTTTTTGTTATTACCCGCATTATTGCTGAAATTTGATACACAGGACTATGCCATCAGCAAGAATGAAAGTAGGCCAAACCCAACTGGCCAAAACCCAATATCCGCTTTAGAGGAGGCTTAACATGAAAAAATATTTAATAGTCGGCATGCTTCTGCTGGTTTACACTAC
>JBGMRO010000389.1:0-4427 GCA_048061555.1 Thiohalomonadales bacterium
GCCATGGATGGCCTTATGCTGCGAATGCATGGATGCATTAGAGCAGTCAATCTTGAAGAAATATCCTCGTTTATGGACGGGCACTAACGAATGACCGTTCAAGGTTCTTGTTTTTGTGGTGCAATTAGTTATGTACTAGCGGGAAAGCTACGCGACGCTAGATCATGCCATTGTTCGATGTGCCGAAAGGCATTCAGTGCGCAGGCATCGTCATTTGCACTTTTAGATTCCCAGCAGTTTTCCTGGTCTACGGGAATCGAACATCTACGCACCTATGAATCAAAAACGGGTGCAGGCCTACAATTTTGTGGCATCTGTGGTTCGACACTTTGTGGAACCTTCCAAGGTGAAGTTATCGGCGTTTCCCTCGGTTGTGTCGACGGCGATCCTGATATTGAAATTGGTGTGCATTTATTTGTTGGCTCAAAGGCGCGTTGGGAAACCATACCGACCGGTGTCCTGCAATACGATGAATGGCCACCGAAGCTAGAAAATTAGATTGAAACGAGGTTAAGCGCATGGAACTCAATATCGCTGTTTACAATATGGAATGGATGAGCAGACTTTTTGATAAAAGTGGTAATTTAAAGACAGATGCCGAATCAAAAGAACGCTTAGAACATCTCGCTGAAGTCGTTCGCTTAATAGATCCTGATATTCTTGGTATCGTGGAAGGACCGGATACGACTAAAGACGGTAGCAAAACAGCTTCTGCACAAGTTAAAAAATGGGCGAATCAATACGGCTTAGCCGCCGATTATGAGGCCGTGCACGGATTTCCCTCTCGAGGCACACAGGAAATTGTTGCGCTCTACAAAAGTTCCAAGGTACTACTGACGCATAAACCCACCGTATCTCAAAGAAAAAATCCATTCGATCAACCCTTTGTGGTTGATACCAACGAAGAATTAGTAAAGGAACAGTATCAGCATTGGCGGCCACCACTGGAACTCTCGGTCAAACCCGCAGCGGGCGGTGATGAAATCGCTCGCATCATAGTGGCACATGCCAAATCAAAAGGAATATTTGATCGAGTTGACTTCGCCCGCTATGAACAACTCTCAAAACGTAACCGCCGTAAGTTATATGCAGAATGTACGTCGATACGTGAGCGTTGTGATCAATGGTTACGCGATAAACCCGAGCGTCATGTTATCGTAATGGGCGATATTAATGATGGCTTTGGCAAGGACTACTACGAACAGCGTTTTAGCCGTAGTGCGGTCGAATTGTTATTGGGCGAAGTGTGGTATCCCGAATTGATATTAAAGTCGGTTATACTTGAAAAACCCAAAGTCGGCAAATACGGTTGGACGCCATCAACGACTCGTTTTACAGATAAGGTGACCAATGACACCCTGAATGTGCTAATTGATCATATCATGGTGAGTCAAGGCATCACTATTTTAGATACGACAGTTTGGAATCCCTACGACGACCTTAAACCAGAGTCTAAAGACCAGAGAGTAAAGGGAATCAAGGCCCATTTAAAAAAAGCATCTGATCATTTCCCTGTGTCAGTAAAGATTACATTGTAAATCATCCATACTGTCCCAAGAACAGGATTATGCACACGGCGATAAGGAAAAATCATGGCGGGAATCTATCAAGAAATTTGGAATGCAGATCAGAATCAGAACGGCTTGGATGCCATGCTGGATACAGAAAACGGTTCAAAGGAGAACGGCTACGTTAAAGTCAATAGCAAGATAAGTACGTCTTCTGACCCGGAACTTCGGGTTATTACTGAGGTACATATACCGAAACACAAAAAACTCACCTATGATCTTTGCCGAAAATTATTTAATAACTATACCTTGGCTGAACCCATGCCGGAGATCGACACAGCGGAGGAGCGACAGGAAGTACATGCCTTTGTCTCTGCGCTAATTGAAACTGAAGCCATGGAGGTTGCTCGAATGTATGTCGAGCGTGAGAGCGGTTCTACGATCACCCGGCAACGCTGGTATAATACGATCATTGAGATGTGGTTTAGACGATTTTCGTCTGGCGGTGATCCCGAACTTTCTGGCTTTGAACATGTGGTTGTCGGTGAACAAGAAAAATCGAAGGCGCAAGGTTACCATTTTTGGTGGAAATACTATCTTGATGACGGTTTTGCGAGACAGGTGGATGGCGATGTCGCGATTTTCCCTGGTCTAGTTAATGACAGAATTATTTATCATGGCTCGAAGCAAAAAAAGGGGCAAATGCAATTTCCGCAGAGTGTGACCATTTCCTATCGTTGGAATGCCCCAGACTATGAGGGCATGGCTATTCGACCCTTGTTTAAAAAAATTGGAGGATTTTTTGTGGGTTGCAGCATAGAAGGCTTGCTTGCCCTGGGGACCGTGCGTGCACACAAGGGGATTCGAGCGCCACGAACAGCGAATATCGAAGGCGCTCGATATGACATGAAATTATTTCACTCACCCAATGGGCAACAGATACGTACGTTCTATCCGATGTTCTTGGGGCAAGCAGACATTGCCGATGGTGGTGGGCGAGGAGATGCAGGTGGTGACTCTATTTCTTCCGCGATTCCTTCCGCCAGTAATGCGATTCGAATTATTGGCTCGACGGCAAATCCAAAAGGCCGCGATACCGGTTTGGAAAACGTGACACTGGTAAACGTCAATGCGGTCGAAGTCGATCTTTCTGGCTGGAGTGTACGCGACAAAAATGCTAATAGTCACTTGATCGAAGGTATTCGACTAAAGGCTGGGGAATTTAGAACGATCAGGTTTACGGGAAAAAATGTACAGCTTTCCAACAAGGGCGGTAGCATAGAATTACTTGATAGATCACAAACGGTCGTTCACCGCGTTAGTTATTCTAAGGCACAGGCTAACAATCAAGGCGGCACTATTCTATTTTGATTTTAATTATCTTTGGCACTTTTATGTATTAACTCAAATTGCAGAGTAGTACGGTATTAACGAGCCACTGAAATCCGAAACTTGCGTATTAAGTAAAAAGGCGAAGTCATCGATTCCACTAAAAACTAAGTTAGATCAATAAATTAGAGGTCGCTAGAAATCCTAAGCTATGCTAATGTGCCTGTCTTAGTCGAATTGGTATTGTAATGGAAGCCGTTTTGTGAAAAATAGTAAACAGGAGAGTATAATGAATACAGTAGCATCACTTTGGCGTTACCCGGTTAAATCAATGATGGGGGAGGAATTGCGTTCGACACTCGTTACCGAAAAAGGAATTCAAGGTGACCGATCATCTGCATTGGTAGATGTCGAGACGGGAAAAATAGTCAGTGCAAAAAACCCAAAAAGATGGCCAAATATGTTTTCTTTTCATTCGCGATTTGAAGACATAACACAATCAAACGATATACGTATCACCCTGCCTAATGGAACAACGGTTAAAAGTAATGACTCTACCGCAAACACTATTCTGTCAAAAGCGCTAAAAAAAGAAGTCAAATTTATCAGTCAAGCTCCCGATACACCAAAACTCGAGGAATACTGGCCGGACATTGAAGAACTGGATAATCGCGACGTTGTAACCGATGAAGATATGCCCAAAGGCACATTTTTTGACTTGGCTATTATTCATTTACTAACCACTTCGACCCTTGACGAATTGCGCCGATTATATCCAGAAGGGCGATTTGAAGCTCGTCGTTTTAGACCCAACGTCATCATTAATTCGGATCAAACGGGTTTCGTGGAAAGTGGCTGGATTGGAAAAACCGTGCTTATCGGTGACGAGGTAAAATTAAAAATAACGGATCACTGTCCGCGATGTGTTATGACTACGCTACCTCAAGGCGATTTGCCAAAAGACACAAATATATTGAGGGCCGCTGCACAGCACAATGAAGCGCATGTAGGTGTCTATGCCGAGGTCATACAAGGTGGCGCCATCGCGTGTGATGATACCGTCAGTATCGTGGACTAGCCAAACACCGAGGTGGGAGTCAATACTTAAATTTTTGTTGCAACCGCTGATTTATTAATGAGTTTGCATGGGCGCAAGCTTGACCACTATCGCATGCCATAAGTTTTAATGAATGGTTGGCAAGTCATGGTAAATTATAGATCGTAGATGAAAATAGACACATTACTTATTGTATTGTGTCGCGATTTTAAATTTCCTCTCCCCGACAGAATCTGTAATTCATGGGGCACCTACCTGAATGTGCTGACAAATCAATCGAAAAGCATATTTTCCATCTCAAAATATGTATTGTCATTTTGATAGATTGTTGGTACATAGTATTAAGAGTAGAGATGTATTCATGGATAGTGATAAGGTGGCGCTTATTTAATGGCACATAAACTACAAAGTGAAAAGGGGAATGATGTGATTCGACAAACGCTAGAAGCTGCGCTGGGAATAATGCTAAGGGCAATGTTGGCTGTCAGCATAACCCTGCTATCATTTCAGGCCCAGTCGATGGCTGATAATAG
>JBGMRO010000390.1:0-4421 GCA_048061555.1 Thiohalomonadales bacterium
TCGTATCAATGGCAGGCAGATCGACACCTTCATTGAACAGGTCGACCGAAAAAATCACCGCTAGTGAACCCTCTTCAAGCTGTTTTAATGCCGCATTACGGGGCGTAGCAGACTTGGCGTGTACTGCCACTGCGAGAATGCCTGCCTTGGAAAAGTATCTCGCCATAAATTCCGCATGTGCTTGGGAGACACAAAACGCCAATGTGCGAACTTGTTTCAACTTTTGCCAAACTGAAAGTACATGTTTGGCACGTGCGTAGGTCGCCAATTTATTGCTCAAATCATTGGGATCAAAGCGCCCATTACGCCATGGGATCTCAGTATAATCGACCGCCTGGTCATAGATGCCATGATAACGAAAAGGGCACAATAGGTCAGCATCAATGCCTTCAACAAAATTTTTCTCGTAGACTAGATTGTCATCACACAGCGAGAGTATATCCGCCTGATCGGTACGCTGAGGTGTTGCGGTTAGACCCAGCAAAAACAAGGGTTGAAAATAATTGATCAAACGACGATAGGTAATGGAATCGGCGTGATGAAATTCATCCACAACGATATAGTCAAAACAATCTGGCTCAAATTGTTTTAGATGTTCTTCTCGCCCCAAGGTCTGTATCGAAGCAAAAATAAATTGGGCGTCACTTTGTTTATTTTTTCCGGTGTAGTAACCCATACTCGCCTCGGGCCGGATTCTAGCGAAGGTATCCTCGGCCTGTACTAGAATCTCTTCCCGGTGAGCGATGAATAATACGCGTTTTGCCTTGAATTGTTGCGCATCAAAGGCCGCCAACCAGGTTTTGCCGAGGCCGGTAGCCAGCACCACCAAGCCGCGCCGATAACCCAGCGTACGTGTCTCATCCAGAGCCGTCAGTGCCTCGACCTGGATCTCGGTAGGCACAACAGGTAATGGTTGCTCTTGTGGTTCACCACTGACCACGTGTAAATGAACTTTGCGCCGTGACACATAAGCATCTATCCACACATGGCTCAATGAAATAATTTTTGGGTCAGATAATAGGCATTGAAATTTAGTCAGTATTTCCAGAAACTTGGCCGTATCAGCGGGATAGTCTACGCGTAGATTCCATTCAAGACCTCGAGTCAATGCCATGTTGGAAATATTACTAGAACCCACAAAGGCGCATCCATCGATTAGATCTTGGTTTTGACGACGTAAAAATATATAGGACTTAATATGGAAACTCGGGTCACCGTTGGTAGAATACACACAGACCTTCGCTCCACGCTCCTGCAGTAACATCAATCGCCGTAACGCCTGCGGTTCAGTGACATCTAAATAATCGGATGTCAAGATCTGGATCATGGCACCACGACCCAGGGCGTCTTTCAATGCTTCAAAGATGAGTTCAAGGCCGCTCTGCCGGATAAACGCCACGGCAAAATTAATCTCCGTGGCCTTGTTTATGGCATCAAGTAGCTGTGGTAAAAAATGATCGGATTTACCACCGGTGATCAAGGCTTGCTTTGATTGTGAGGGGTTCATTGCTTACTATAAAGTCATCAGCTTATATAAGTTCGACGTGATCGTGGGTGAAACAGTAGAAGCAAAAACCAAGACCTCGGGAAAACACTTCAATCGCAACGACGTAAAATAGCATTCAACCACCGTTCCTGCACTCGTCCTGGTCTACGATCAGTAGATACCCACAACTCATCTATGTTCAGGATTTCGATTTCAGTGATGAGTAACGCTAAACCTAGCTCATCCAAGTCTGTGAAAAAACGACCCCGTTTTTCATATTCAGCATGGCCATATTTGAATGAGCAATAAAGCACGCCATGGACCTTCAACGCACGCGCCAATCTATGGAAGACCGCAGCCAGATTTTTTAGTGGTACATGCAACAGCGAGGCACACGCCCAGATACCATCAAACTGATCTTGGTATTTAATATCTTGCAAGTACAGCACGTCAACACTTTGACCAAGCTCCCTTTCGGCCAAGCGCGCGATGTTGGCAGAGGCATCAAAGGCGGTAACAGGATAACCGTTTTTTTTGAAATGTAGGGCATCCCGACCAGAACCGCAACCTGCATCCAGGATACTGGCCCGTTCTGGCAGCAGTGGTAAAAAACGCTCATAGATCGACTGCATATCGACACTGAAGGTCGACGCCACAAAGGCCTCGGCATTTTTTTCATAATAGTCCATGCAGGTTTTTTGTAATAAGAATTTTTTGAGAGATTTATTCTCGATACTTTATACAGCCCAGCGGTGTTGAAAAATATCCGCGTTAGGGGATTGGGAGAAAGTCCAAACAATCACTTACGCCGAGACACCCGCTTTTTCTGCGAATATTTTTTTGCGCTATCGGTTACGTCTCGCCGTGGGCCTTTGGATTTTCGTTGATTACTTGTTATCTTTGCTTCGCCGTTTTTATTAGCCGCAGGCTGCCAACCAGGCACCAAGTGTCGTTTGCCATTGCCGATCAAGTCTGTACGCCCCATGTTTTTCAATGCCTCGCGCAATATGGGCCAATTCAGTGGATCGTGATAACGTAGGAATGCCTTATGTAAGCGTCTTTGTCTATGCCCTCTTGGTGTTTCGACCATTTCAGATCGGCGCGTTACCTTTCGTAACGGGTTGCGTTTACTATAATACATCGCCGAGGCGACCGCTAACGGTGTCGGTAAAAATGCCTGCACCTGATCCAAGCGAAAATTATTCTGCTTTAGCCACAAGGCAAGATTCAGCATGTCCGTATCCGTGGTACCTGGATGTGCGGAGATGAAATACGGAATCAGGTATTGCTCCTTGCCGGCTTCTTTAGAAAACTTGTCGAACAGTTGTTTAAATTTATTATAACTGCCCATACCGGGTTTCATCATTTTCGATAGCGGCCCCTGCTCGGTATGTTCTGGTGCAATTTTTAAATATCCACCGACATGGTGGGTGACGAGTTCTTTGACATAAGCCGGGTCCCGCACGGCTAAGTCGTAGCGTAGTCCCGAGGCGATAAAGACTCGTTTTATTCCTGGCAGTGCTCGGGCGCGACGATAGAGATTGACCAACGGCGTGTGATCTGTGTCGAGGTTTTTGCATATATCCGGGTATACGCAGGAGGGTAATCGGCAGGCGGATTCTATTTTTCGGCTTTTGCAGGCCAGTCGGTACATATTCGCGGTCGGGCCTCCTAAGTCGGAAATATTGCCGGTGAATCCTGGCACTGTGTCTCTAATGGCCTCGACTTCTCTGATGACAGAATCTTCCGAGCGGCTCTGCATAATCCGGCCTTCGTGTTCTGTTATCGAACAAAACGTACAGCCGCCGAAACAACCGCGCATAATATTGACCGAGAATCGTATCATCTCCCAAGCGGGGATTTTTGCAACACCATAAGCCGGATGCGGTTTGCGCGTATACGGTAATTCAAAAACTCCATCGAATTCCTTGGTATTTAGCGGTATGGGGGGTGGATTCAACCAAACGTCTCGTTTGCCGTGCTGTTGTACTAACGCGCGCGCATTACCCGGGTTCGTTTCTAGATGAAATACTCGCGAGGCATGGGCGTAGAGCACTGCATCTTTTACGATCTGGTCATAGGACGGCAAACGCAGCACAGTCTTTTCTCGCAGCAATCCCTTGGGTCGCTTTTCAAGGCGTATCACTTGCCCGTCGCTATTTTTTGCCGAATAACAGCCCGGTGCCGCAGCATAGGGATCTACCTGTTTTACGCCCGCTGCCTCGCCCTGCCCAGGATCATCGACTTCGCTGGAATCTAACTCTGTCCAACCATCGGGTAACCCCTGACGCATAAATCCCGTACCACGAATATCATTAATTTCACTTATTTTTTCGCCTTTGGCCAGGCGATGCGCGAGTTCCACCACGGCGCGTTCGGCGTTGCCATACAGCAACATATCGGCCTTGGAATCAGGCAGGACTGATCGCCGTACGTTGTCAGACCAGTAATCATATTGTGCGATACGGCGCAGGCTGGCTTCGATACCCCCGATGACCACCGGCACCCCCTTGTACGCCTCTTTTGCCCGTTGCGCATAGACCGTTACTGACCGGTCCGGGCGTTTTCCGGCCTCACCACCCGGTGTGTAGGCATCATCCGAGCGGCGCCTTCGATCCGAGGTGTATCGATTGACCATGGAATCCATATTGCCTGCGGTGATACCAAAAAACAGGTTGGGTTTACCCAATTGTTGAAAATCCTCCGCGGAGCGCCAGTCTGGCTGGGCAATAATTCCAACACGAAAACCCTGTGATTCTAGCAGGCGACCTATCATCGCCATGCCAAAACTGGGATGGTCCACATAGGCATCGCCGGTCACGATGATAATGTCGCAGCTATCCCAGCCTAATTCGTCCATTTCCTCACGGGACATAGGTAATACGGTCGCAATGCCAAAGCGCTTGGCCCAGAATTGACGATAGGAAAAAATATC
>JBGMRO010000391.1:0-4405 GCA_048061555.1 Thiohalomonadales bacterium
CAATACATTAGCGCATCGCGCTCGTATCGCTGGGGCTTAACTTAGTGCCATTCACGTATAGACCACTACATCAAAACAGGATGATCACCATGCGGGGGGAAGATTTTGTTCTATAACGATTTGCTGAGACTCTTTACGTATATAGCCCCCTTTTCTTAGATCCCGCATAATACGGCTGACCATTTTTGTTGAGGCCCCGATGCGATTAGCCAGGTCATTAAGAGTAAGCCGATCTTCAATTACCCAATTACCATCAGCTCGTTTACTGGCAAGTGTCATCAACTGGCGTGCAACTCGTCCATACACATCCATAAATGCCAGACTGCGAGCATTCTCTGTCAGTACTCGCAGCCTTCTGGTCAGCCCGCGCATGATTGAAACCGCTAAAAGAGGGTGATCAGCTAAATAATTAATGAAATCTTTTTTTCTCAGTACCGCAAAACAGCAATCTTCAAGTGTCATGACCGATGCTGATCTGGGACCTTCGTCGAGGAGTGCTATTTCACCAAAATATCCACCAGCCCCCTCTATCTCCAGAATAATTTGTTTTCCCATTTCGTCATTTAGATAGATTTTAACCCTTCCCTGGCAAATAATGTAAAGAGAATCAGTATCATCTCCTTCATTGATAACTATAGTATTTTTAGGGCATTTCCTCAATACGAAATCACTGGCCAGGAGCATTCTGTCCTCTTGCCCAAGTACCTTGAACAAGGGTATTTCCCCCAATAAATCGGTATCCATACCTACCCCCCCTTACGCTCGTTCGCATCCAAGCCTTGTATCAGATACTAGTATTCACATTGAGTTCTATTATACTTCCGTGCGATAGTATCCTAATAATAAAGTGCTGGATACGTCGGTCACGATCCCGTATTGGGACGATTACCAGCCAGGGAGGGTAATTCATGGGGCACTGGTTTCATCGATATGCCTATTCGGGCAGTCTGACGCCAGATACAGAATCTGAACAACTCCGCAAAGCCATACTTGTCAGCATAGCGACAGGGATGAGCATTTTAGGATCATTCTGGGGAATCAGTTTTCTATTTCTCGACAGGCCCGTTTCTGCCTCCATTCCTGGTGGTTACGCAATTTTTTCCATGCTTAGTGTGCTTGTGTTTTTCAAGACCAGGCACTATGGTTTTTTTCGATTCAGCCAATTGCTAATAATGCTGTTGCTGCCTTATCTATTGCAGTGGAGCCTTGGTGGTTTTAACAATGGCAGTACCGTGATGATATGGGCCATTCTCTCACCTGTCGGCGCCCTGATGTTTCATGGTGTTAAACAAGCCGTGCCCTGGTTTGCTGCCTATCTCGTTCTGGCTGCTGCATCTGGAATATTTGACAGTCAATTGGTTGCCGCTGTAGTGCCTCTCCCCAGTACTGTAATAACCGTGTTTTATGTGATGAACGTGGGATGCGCGACGCTACTACTGTATGGAGTAGTCAACTATTTCGTCGTTCAAAACAAACGTATTATTAATGCCCTTTCCGAAGAGAAAACAAAAACCGAAATAGCGCTTGCCGAAACTGAGCAGGCAAAATCTCTAATCGAAGAACAGTCGAAGAAACTTATTGAGATGGACAGGGTGAAAAGCCGGTTCCTGGCCAATATCTCCCATGAATTTCGCACACCCCTGGCGCTGACTATCGGGCCACTCGAAGATGCATTAAATGGCCATTTTGGAAAACCTGGCGAGATGCTCAATAAGCAACTCCATGTCATGTTACGTAATAGCCGTCGCCTGCTGCGGCTTATCAACCAGTTGCTTGATGTCAGTAAAGTTGAAGCCGGTGAAATGAAACTGAATTTATCAAACTGCGACTTACGCAAATTTACCAGCAAAATTTGCCAGGCATTTTCATCTTACACAGAACGCAAACAAATCGATTTCACAGCTGAACTGGGCCAACAACCAATAGAAATTGACTTCGATCGGGAAAAGATGGAAATAGTCCTGAGCAACCTTTTATCGAACGCAGTTAAATTCACACCATCAGGCGGTCGAGTTCAGCTTATATTGTGTGAAAAAACGCAAACTGAGCACGATGGAGTTCAAATAACTGTTCGTGACACCGGGCCTGGTATCGCGAAAACCAATTTAGTCAATATTTTCGATCGTTTTTACCAGGTTGATGGATCATTAACCCGTGAACATGAGGGGACTGGCATTGGCCTGTCACTGGCTAAAGAATTAGTGGAATTGCACGGCGGGCAAATTCATGTGGACAGCGACCTGGGGTTCGGTGCCGAATTTTCAGTTTTTATACCCAGAATTGTTAATAGAACACTGACCAGAAATACCACAGCACATAACACCTCCCCCTATTCGAATGATGCAACACAAGCCACCAATATCGAAATAGCCGCACTTGATATTGAATCGGGCAATTCTCCTGTAATTTCCCCTCAAAATATTTCTGGAAATTCAGACACCGTACTAATCGTTGACGATAATTGTGATATCCGGGCTTATCTACACACCAGCCTGTCAAATGAATTTCAGGTGCTACAAGCTGCTAACGGTGCAGAAGGACTTAAATTAGCCCGGCTACACCAGCCGGATCTGATTATCAGTGACATCATGATGCCCGAAATGGACGGCTATGAACTTTGTCGGGCAATAAAACAGGATGCAACGCTTAATCACATCCCGTTAATTTTCCTTACCGCCAAAGCATCAGAAGATACAAAACTGGAAGGGCTTGAGATTGGAGCTGACGATTATATTTCCAAACCCTTCAACGCAAAAGAACTCCTGGTTCGTTCGCGCAACCTTATTACACTGCGCAAACAGGAAAAAGAGCTTAAGATTCTTAACCATGAACTCGAGGAAAAAGCGCACAATCAACTGGAAGAGTTAACTAAAAATAAACGTTTGACAAGTTACTTTTCAAGTAAACTCCTGCAACAGATTCTATCACATGAAGATGCTGTTGCACTGGTAACCGAGCGACGCAAAATCACTATAATTTTTTGTGATTTGTGTAACTTCACAGATTTGAGTGACCGTGTAGAAACTGAGCAAACCACACTCATTTTAAATGAGTATCTAACTGAAGTAACGTCCTTGGTGGAACAACATGGTGCTACCGTTATACAGATAATCGGTGACGCTATTATGGCATTCTTTGGCGCACCAGATGATATGAATGACAAAGATCAGGCAGTAAACGCAGTACGGCTCGGTATTGCCATACAATATAAGATCAAATCACTATCATCAAAATGGCTAGACTCAGGCCTTGAGTACAAGGCGCTTTCTCGTATCGGCATTCACCAGGACTTCGTCACAGTGGGTAACTTCGGTTCCCACAATCTGATGGAATACACGGCAGTGGGCCGTGGTGTAAACCTGGCAAGTCGCCTTGAACGATCTTGCACCCCGGGCTGCATCAAAGTTAGCCAGCCAGTATACCTGTTAACCAGCGACCAGTTTCCGTTTAGTCCGGTGCATGAAGAGTGTTTCAAAGGCTTTGCGCGTCAACTCAAGGTCTGTGAACTCAATCCGGCCATAGTTGTTAGCGAGAATCCTACAAATGTGGTGAGGTTATATGATCAGCCTGAACGTCATTAGCCGTTCTGCCATCGCCAGGCATTTTTTATTCTCCCGCACACAAACACAGGCCTGGGCTCTGCAAGTACCGGGAATAGAAAAAGGGCGTGCAGATCACGCCCTTTTTCTGGTTTTTTAGCAGTACAATTCGGTCCGTTAAAATCGGCATCTAATCTACTGATGCTCCAGTGTCCAATGTGTAAAATACTGTGAGACGGTTAGTCGTCGTCATCCTCAGCATCTGTCAGCTGGATGATGTGGCCGGTACATCCAGATTGTGCAGGAAGATCAGGGTTTCCATATCGATAACCAGCGCGGCAAGTTGGAGCGCCTGTGCCGCTACATCACCAGACCGGCGGTCCCCGAAAAACGGCGGTCACTGACGAACCAGGGAAAGGTTCGGTACGAGTTGAAAACGCCCTACCGGGATGGCACCACTCACGTCATCTTCGAGCCTGTCG
Source organism: Thiohalomonadales bacterium (assembly GCA_048061555.1). Classification (GTDB taxonomy): domain Bacteria; phylum Pseudomonadota; class Gammaproteobacteria; order SZUA-152; family SZUA-152; genus JBGMRO01. The sequence goes on from JBGMRO010000391.1 coordinate 4,022, forward strand.
ACTTCATCGCGAAACTGGCGGCCCTGGTGCCCAAACCCAGAGTCAACCTGACACGTTTTCATGGTGTATTCGCCCCGAATAGCAAACACCGAGCGTTGGTGACCCCAGCGAAGCGGGGCAAGGGTAGTCAGAAAGTCGCAGAGGATCAGGACGAGAAAACGCCCGTCCAACGCCATGTGGCGATGACCTGGGCGCAGCGGCTGAAGCGGGTGTTCGATATTGACGTTGAGACCTGCCGAGCCTGCGGTGGTGCGGCTAAGGTAATTGCCTGCTACTGGCGCACCGGGAAGAGAAAGCGCCGACGCAAGCCGCGCGCCTGTTGCCAGACAGTCGGGCGCCTCCGCAGGCCAGTCTGTTCGGCTGATTCAACAGACCACTACCCAT
>JBGMRO010000392.1:0-4394 GCA_048061555.1 Thiohalomonadales bacterium
AAAATCGGCACAACGAAGATATTGGTGAAATAGACCGTTTGTGGATGGACACTAATCAACATCCACCAAAACCATCTTGATCCATCTTAGACTCTAATGCCACGAAGGCATCCTCTCCTGTCAGTAGCTGATTAAAACTTGCCCCCCAATCCAGGGGTTTTACCTTTGCTACCCAGCCTTCACCGTAGGGATCTTGATTAATAAGATTGGGATCGTTAACCGCAGCGAGGTTTACTTCAATTATCTCACCTTCAAATGGGACCTTGATGGGCCCCACCCATTTGCCCGATTCCACGGTGGCGCAAGACTGGTCCTTTTTAAGATACTTACCTATTTTTTTCGTGGTCAAGGCGATGATTTCACCAGACAAGGAGCAAGCATAGGACGTCATGCCCACGGTTACCTCTGACGGAGCACGATGTTTATTGTTAGCGTTTTCATCAAAAAAGTCATCAAAGGACAGCCAAACATTATGGCCTATATGATAATAAAGAGATTCAGGAAATTCGCAACCACGTACTTTTGCCATTCATCGACTCCGGGACCGATATATCGCACCTAACCATAGCTGCAAATTGTAGGTTATTTAAGGCAATCCTAAATTATTATCTCGAATCTAAAACGTGATAACTTTATCACAGCTAAGAATCAAATCGGCGAGGACACCCCCACTGGACAAACCATCGATTTCCGGTATCAGGTCTTGCTCTGCGTCGATGTTAAACCCAGGTAAGGCAGGCCGACACATTTGGATAGTGGCGCCCGCCTCTTTAGCCTCGCGGATAAATTGTATAAGTTGTTTGCCACCATCAACAGCAACTAGCTCGTCCGCGACTCCTTTAACCGCTAACATTACCGCTTCCATGGTCAAAAAGATATGCACCTTCGCATCCATAGAGGCTAGCAAGGTCGCAATAAAGAATGGAGAGGCACAACGGCTAGGAATGCTAGGCCCGCACGTCATCAATATGACCACCGACTTTGCTTCATCTTTCACTCCAGAATTTTTTGCTGGACTCATAGATTGACCCTGAAAACACCAGTACGACAACTTATCTTAGATTAATCAGTTAGACGCAAAAAAGATAGGCTAGATATTGATACGCATTGTGGATTTTTGTGATCTGACAAATTAATCTAGGATTATCTGCGTATTGTAGACCAATCAGGAAATTTTGGCCGTAAAGAACAAAACCCCATAAATTACCACTTAATTTGTCCGATTTTACTGATGCAGCGTTACCGCCGCAACCTCTCATTTCGATACCCGTAATTTTGGAGTTTTTTAGACACAAAAAAAGCGGAAATTATTCCGCTTTTTCTAAAAGGTTAAAAGGTTGAAAGGTCGATTAACCCTTCTTTTAAAAAATATAGTGTGGCTATATTCCTGTTTGCGACATACTGTCACATATACAGACAAATATCTGTCTCGCCCGCAAATTCAAAAAATGTTGCTGCGCCGCCATACTCGATATCGTCTAAAAACTCACTAGTAGAAAAATCAAACAGGTCTACTGTCATCTGGCAGGCGATCAATTTTACCTCCGCCTCAATACACAAACTACGTAACTCTTCTACACTCGCAACACCTTTAGCGCGCATCTTTTGCTTCATCATCGTCGTCATCATCGACTGCATACCCGGCAGCGCCTGAAACAGCACAGGCATGGGTATAGGCATAGGCATGCCAGGATTTCCCAGGGAGGACATCTGCAACTGCAGTTTTTTGCGTAGTAATTGCAACCCATAGAACGTGCAAAAAATCTGCACCTCGTATCCCAGGGCCGCAGCCGTAGACGCTAAGATAAAGGGAGGATAAGCCCAATCTAATGTTCCCTTCGTAGCAATAATACCCAGTTTTTTCCCAGACATCGGACAAACCTCTTTTAAAATGACAACTCAAGCCGCAGCACCCAACAAGGGTAGACATTTGGCAGCCACATTTTTTTCTATAGGTAATAACTTAAGAAAAACGCTAATAACAGGGTAACTAGCGGCCAGCGGTGCAAAATTTTTATGCTTTTTTCATCAAAAATGTAAATTTTCCACCATCTTCAGCTGATTCCATTAATTCATTGCCGGTTTGCTTAGCGAAGGCCTCAAAATCTTTTACAGAACCCGGGTCAGTAGCCACAATGCGCAACACCTGCCCTGCATCCATTGACGCTAGACTTTTTTTAGCGCGTAAGATTGGCAACGGACAATTCAAACCACTTGCATCTAACTCTTGATCAAAATTAGCCATATAATAACTCCTTAAAATTCAATATGTTGATAAACAATCAATGTCTATTAGTATTCAACTGTAAGCTTATATTCTAACTCACCTACAATTAAATGCAATAGTCGTTTGCAATAGCGAGACCCCTTGCGCCGCCCGCACCACGCTAGTTTTGCTTTTCTAGCCTCAAATCGGCCTACGGCGCAATGGCACTCAGGGCCGTTACAGCTGTCTACACTATCGATATAATAGGAAAACTTCTACCTCCCATCTGGGATGTAACTCGATGAAGGCGCTGCATGTTATCACCCCACGTAGATTTAGGTGTGACCACTCCACAATAACGGATCAGACAGTATTAATGACATGGCGATGGCAGTTATAATCCCATCGGGTCAGTCCACCATTGGGCATGCGGCTGTATAGCGGTCTAAAAATACTTAGGATTGCTTGCTGCGGGGGTACAGGGGAGAGCGCATACTAAACACTGCGCTAGTCCCTATTTTACAAAAATAGTAATGATAACGGTTAAGGTTTTTGGAATATTAACTATGCGGCGTGTATTTTCTTTTCATACAACAGTATCATTTTTTGCAGTTTTTGTTTGGCTATACTTGAGCCCGGTTCAGGCCGACCAACTTCCCGATATGGGTAGCTCTGACAGTAGACTTATGACACTCGAGCAAGAACGACAAATGGGTAGAGAATTCATGCGTAGCGTACGTATGCAGCTCCCCCTTGTTAGCGATCCGATAGCCACTCGCTATGTGAGTGCCCTGGGAGACGAGTTATCTTCGCAGTTGTCGCAAATCGACTATCAATTTACTTTTTTTATTGTAAAGGATAATACGGTCAACGCCTTTGCTGGACCCGGGGGTTACATCGGTGTACACACCGGACTGATAATGGCGGCAAAAAATGAAGGTGAACTAGCCTCGGTTATCAGCCATGAAATTGCCCACGTTTCACAACGGCATCTACTGCGACGATTCGAAAAACAGTCTAATATGACTTTAACAACGTTAGCCGCGATGCTCGCCGCAATATTACTAGGTCAATCAAACAGCAACGTCGGGTCAGCGATACTCACCAGTGCGCTCGCAAACAATACTCAATCTCAACTAAATTTTTCACGCGCGAATGAAAAAGAAGCCGATTATGTGGGCATCGATTTATTGGCCAAAGCCGGTTATGATCCCCGCAATATGGGATCTTTTTTTGAGACCTTACTAGCCAAAAACCGCGTTAATGGCGCCGAAATTCCCGAATTCATCCTTACTCATCCATTGACGACTTCGCGAATTTCAGACGCCAAAAACAGGGCTATGCAATATCGGCGAGTGACCGCCAGCAACAAGGACCCTGATAGATTTGGTTTGATTCAAGCCCGACTGGCCGCCCCACCACTCTTGTATGACGACCAACAAGCCATTTCCTCGCCAATATCAAATTTTGTGCCTAAGGGTAAACTGGCGGAACCCTATTGGCGTATATTGCAACTCATCGCCAATAATAAGCTTAACCAAGCAAACATGTTATTAACTACGCTCATAAATCTCGATCGACCGCGTATTATATATAGTGTCACTCGAGCCGAAATCGCAACCAAGACCAAGAATTACGACGCCGCCAACGATATATTGGCTAAAGCCTTGTCAAATAACCCAGGTAATCAAGCAATTACAGAACTTTACGCAAAAACACTGCTACTCAATAATAACGCCGAAGCCGCCTATAAGCTACTTCGCGTTCATATTGACAACGGATATGATCAACCCGCGTTATACAAAATGCTCTCTGATAGCGCGCGCGAAACAGGACGCCTAGGTGCAGCCTATGAAGCATTTGCAGAATATCACTACCGGCTTGGACATATTTTTCTCGCATTAGAGCACTTCAAGACCGCGCTAAGTATAGAAAAGGATCAACCTAGTCAAACACTGCGTTTAAACACTCGATTAAAGCAAATTAAGCACGAAATATTTATCATGCACCAAAAACAAGCCGAAGATACTGAATAAATTTCAGTAATATACTTAGTGTTCGTCCATAAACGGTCTATTTCACCAATTTCTGCGTTGCGTCGAATTTTTAGTAATTCTTGATCTGCGTTATTTACAGAGCTAGAAGTACTTATCTTAAGATTAAATGCTCACATAGTAGTCTATGCTGC
>JBGMRO010000393.1:0-4381 GCA_048061555.1 Thiohalomonadales bacterium
TTCGTCAGCTTCTAATTTACCACTCAACTCGATATCTAAGCGATTTTTACCTTTTTTTGTGACTTTAAACATAAGTGCTCCTATTTAGGGTTAGCATTTAATTTACAGTTACTTAGCGTGGTATTTTACCAAAAAATACAATTTTGTTAAATTTCTTTTCCTACCAAAAAACAATAATCTTATTACCAGTTTATAACTAAAGGAATATCGGGCCGTAAATCTCTGCTAAGACCGCTTTGTTTATCATTGAAGGTAACTTCCATTAAATGTTGATCGCCATTTTCAATGGTTAGCCTGTCCGCCGCGCCAGCTATCGATAAGACATTCGATAAAGGCCCTGATGGGGTAGAGATCCGTACATGGCTGATTGACGTAAACGATCCTTCCATCGGTGTATAAATAGTACCCTGTGGTTCTATGAATGGCATGTAAATACAGAGCGGTTCGTCTATGGTTTGGGAATTTTCTCCGATGTGAAACGCCCATGGCGGCTCAAAGTATGCAGGCTCGTATTTCCAGCCCTCAAAAGGCATTGCCAGCTTACTATTATCTTTTCTACTTAAAACGACTCCGAATGGAGAGGCCTTATTATTGTTGACACGTTCAGAAAATAGCAAGTTTCGCCCAGGTCCATTAATAGCTTCTTTATGGTCATGAACCCACAACAACTCAAGCATGCCATTAGAAAAATTGAAGCGGCGATTAGACGTGCCTTGGCCTTTGTGCCGATTAGGTGCACCTTCATGCATTCCTATTGCCAGCAATAGCTCTGCGACTTTCGCCTCGGGTTCAACCAGAATAAAAAAATGATGGAGTTCGAGATTCATTTAGGTTTAACCTAGCATACCCTTTGAACGCAAAAAAGACAGGTAATATATTGCCATGAGTAGGTTCTTTAGGAATTGCGTAGTGCTTTATGAATCGAATAACTGCAAATAGGCGTAATAGGATCTGCCTTGTTAGGTTTGTGAGGCGATTAGTGTAGAAAATAGCCTGATACGTGACAATGTAATATCGCCAATGACGAAATAAGCGAGTGAATCTTTGTTCCAACTGCAAAGCCCAGCGACTTTTTCCGATGTGTGGCAACGTATGTGCGAATCTTCAGATGCATCATCCAGTCGGCTAACAAACAAAGTTAATTGTTCATTGTTGATGTTTTGGAAGGTTTGCACACTGGCGTAACCGCTGATACTAGGGATGAGAATTGCGCCTTTTCTTCGAAATTGAGTACCCGCAGATATATCGAATACCTTGACCTGTTTACCCCAGTATTGATCTAACCACTGCATGTTTGCTTCAAAATCATCCATGCCCGCGTCAATTGCATTGCGACCTTGCTCAACATAATAAAGGTGAGAATCGGTAGCCAATGCTTCTAGCTCGCCATGGCCCGTGTTTGTCGCCTCGGAAAATAGTAGATTGCCTAGCAATAAGCCTACAGTCAAACTTACCAGGATCCAATATTTTTGTTTGAGTGCCTTGGCGATAATGCTAACTTTACTGAAGGTCTCAAATGAGTGATTTAAGCGGTTTATCCATGTTGGCAAACTATGCGTGTACGGTTGGAGTTGGCCGCCTACCGCGCCCACCATGTGCTCGTCGCCTAACTCGGGGATTTCGATATCCGTGTTGGCGTCGAAAATGATATCGTTCGCGGATTCGCCGTCTGAGGAATTTGTTCGTCTTGAGTTAATCTTGTGGCGAAGACCATTGTTCATCCGAATGACGAGATTTTTTATGAAAATCGAAATCGCAGAGGTCGCTGAAGATGGTGAGAATATGTCCTTTCGCAACGACTGCCTAGTGAGCTGATGCGTATGGTCAACCATGTGTGTTTCATTGATGCCTTTTAAAAAATTATCGACATCAATATCTTCTGAGTTCGTTACCGAAGTTTCAGCTTTTTTTTTAGGAGAATAAGCCGAATTTGTCAATACGGGTGGTGTGGCAGTTTCATGGCTTGCTGCTGTGTCACTGCTACGACTACGTTTGGCGCCGAAATTAAGTTCGGGGTTCGTCGACGGTAATATGGTGTCGGTGGGTTCGAGTGCTAACTCGGGTAGGTTTTCATTATCGATTTTATCCATCGCCACTTTGGGCTGTGATGGTGGTGGTCGAAGGGTATTACTACGAGTCAAATTTATTGCTGTGTCATCCTCGGTAGACTTAAGGTTCTTGAAGAACTTTTCATCTAATTCATCTGACCCCGGTAGAATTGTTTCTAAGTCCTCGAGTGAGACCATGGCGTCACCCATGTTTGCAAATTCCACGTCGATCTCGTCATTGACCTCTTCTTTGGTTTCATCGAGCCCACCGAAACAGCTCTGAATTCTCTCGTTAATCAATAAGCAATTTTGTAACTCGCGTATGATATGCGGCGATTCGTCCAGGCGTTTCTCAATTTTCTCATATTGCGGTTCAGTCAATTGACCATCGATATAGGCGTGAAAATCCTTTTTTGATAGGGTGTAAGTTCCGCTGCTCATATTACTAGGCCTGTTGTAAGTCTTCAAACTGATCTTGAAAAAGAAAATTACACATAGTCTTGCGGGCCGAATCCAGACTATTTATTAATGCCGCTTGGTCAAAAGCCATCACCTGACACACATCGATATACGACAGTTTTTCCACGGTCGTCAATAGTAAGGTCTCTTTTTGTTGCAGGGTTAAATGGGCCATCGCGCCTTTAATACCAAAATTGGGTGCTTCTTTATCGACATTGAGATCTTCAGCGTGCATATAAGGTAAAATCGACTGACTGTTTACATTGTCGTAAATGTCGTTTAGGAATTCTGTGGTCAAATTGTGCATGACTGAAAATAACCATACTGAGGGAGATATATCCTTGGGCATAAACTTCTGCAAACTAGCCGCGCACTCCATCGTTGTTTTAGTCAGCGCATCTCCTTGTTCGACATCGCCAATCAACGCCCTGGCGTAGCGCCGAAGATGAGGTACATGTTGCAGCATTTTCTGACTGCCGATATCCATAATTTTATCTCTACTTTTTTCAGCTAATACATCCATGGGTTAATCGCTTCACGTTTACTCAGGAGTTGAACAAATCATCGCTTTTTACAGCATCGATATAGCATAGCATGAATATAATAGTGGCTGTCTAGTGATCAATTAGCTTTGTTCTAAAGTTCATCATCGAGACAAATAATAGGTGCGTGTAATATGACTGGTAGTGATAAGCGGTGGTTTATTGAGCAATCTCTTTCGCGATTGCAGCTCTACGGCTGTCATCTAACGCATGTTTTATGTCGAGACCCTGCAAGCCTTTATCGAGCAGGGGCTTTACATTGACCTTCGTCGCGGTGGCTAGTACGCGTCGTAAATAATGGCTTTGCTCACAGTCGCTGTGCTCAAATCCGGTCCTGCCTCTGGAATCGGCCTCGCAGGCGAGTATAAATTGATTGAATAATTGAGGTTTTCGATAGGCGTCGAGTTGATTTAATAGCTTGACCAACGTTTTAGGTCGTAACTCAAATGCACGATGGTACAAAAGGTGATGTTCGGTGACCTTCAATGCCAATCTACGCAACTCAGTAGGTACACGCAATCGATCACACAGGCCTTCAACTAAAGGCATACCGCGTTTTTCGTGTTCGGTATGACGAGGTAAAATTGCCTTGGGGGTGGCGCCTTTGCCTAAATCATGAACTAGGGTCGCAAATCGTACACTCAGGTCGTCACTTAATAAAGTGGCTTGTTGTAGCGCCATCATCGTATGGATTCCGCTGTCGATTTCGGGGTGATAAGTGGCGGTTTGCGGGACGCCGAATAGACGATCTACTTCGGGAAACAATCTAGCTAAGGCACCGCAATCTCGCAAGCTGGTAAAATAACGTTCAGGGTAGTGACTTAACAGGGCCTTCGAGGTCTCTTTCCAGACACGTTCTGGAACCAGGGAGTCTACCTCACCATTATTGACCATGTCTTTGAGCAGTAGCAGGGTGTCTGGCGCTATCTTAAAATCGAATGCGCCCAGCTGTGCGGTGAAACGTGCGATGCGTAGTATGCGCACAGGGTCCTCTCCGAAGGCATCTGATACGTGTCTCAACAGACGTTTATTTAGATCGTCGTGCCCGTGGAAGGGGTCAACCAAATCACCCTCGCGATTACGAGCAATAGCATTTATCGTTAGATCTCGGCGTTGCAGGTCTTGTTCAAGGGTGACATTTTCAGCAAAATGAACTTCAAAACCGGTATAGCCAGGGCCGGTTTTTTTCTCTGTACGTGCCAGCGCATACTCTTCTTTGTTATCGGGGTGTAAAAATACCGGAAATGAATTGCCGACGGCAGTATATCCTTGCGCAAGTAGGTCATCTGGGCACGAGCCTACCACGACCCAATCTCGCTCAGTGGGTGTCAG
>JBGMRO010000394.1:0-4381 GCA_048061555.1 Thiohalomonadales bacterium
ACAAAATTGGCATTCGCCCTAAAGTGGCAATACGCGTCAATCCCGATTTCGAACTCAAATCCTCCGGCATGAAGATGGGCGGTGGACCCAAGCAATTTGGAATTGACGCCGAAAGCGTGCCCGAAGTATTAAAAGGCATTCAATCACAGGATGCGGAGTTTATCGGTTTTCATATTTTCAGTGGTTCACAAAACCTTAAACCGGATTCCATCATTGAGTCCCATGATAAGACCTTTGAACTGGCCATCCGATTATCGGAAAACTTGTCTGCACCTATTAAGAAACTCAATATCGGCGGTGGTTTCGGTATTCCTTACTTTCCCGGAGAAAGACGGCTTGACCTCGCCCCAATTGGTGACAACCTGAACGAGCTGTTAGCGAGTGTAAAACAGCAGCTAGGTGGTACAAGAATTGTCATCGAACTGGGTCGTTATTTGGTGGGCGAAGCCGGGTTGTATGTGGCACGAGTTATCGAACGTAAAGTCTCCAGAGGACAGGCCTTTTTAGTCACGGATGGTGGTCTACATCATCACCTGGCCGCGTCGGGAAATTTTGGGCAAGTCATACGTAAAAACTACCCTGTGGTCATCGGTAATCGAATTGATTCAACCGACAAGGAAAGCGCTATGGTGGTAGGTCCATTATGTACGCCGTTGGATTTATTGGCGGACAAAATGATGTTAAGTAAGGCCACCGAAGGCGATCTGGTGGTCGTATTTCAATCCGGCGCCTATGGATTTACGGCAAGCCCTACACGTTTTTTGAGCCACCCGGAACCTGTTGAAATTTTCATATAAAATGCGTATATAGCGATTTTCCGCAAGAAATTCACAGTTTTTTCAGAATGACTTAAGCCAATCACAGGTCCACTGTGAAACCTGATCACGCCATTGACGTTGAGAAAAAGTATGGTTAGCCTCTTCCAAGGTATGTTTATCGACGTTTTTTAAACACTTCTGCCATTTTCTGGAGGTGCCAATGACATCACGAAATTCATCGGCCGTCAGGTCATCGCCACTAAGAATGAGTAATACCCGTCCTTTGAATAGATGTAATCCTTGCAACATTCTGTCCGGTAACGGGGTAGAAATCAAACTTTGCTCCTGCGCCACTACATTTTGCACTGCCGGCGTGCTGGCCACAGAATCCTGATTTGATTGTGCAGAGATACCAATAGCTGATTTCAGCATGTCGAACAGGGAGACAAAGGAAGCCTTGAAATTAAATTGCCCGGTAATTATTTTACGCCAAAGGTCGGGATTCATAAGACGAGATAGGTAATAGTGTTTTAAGTAGGCCTTGGCAATGCCCTCATCGGTTCGGACCCAGGGATTTAATAATATTAAGCCTTTTACCCTTTCATCCTTATGTGCATAAAATAAAGCTGCAGACGCCGCATCACACAATCCCCAAATCACAACTTCGTTTAGATCGGGGTGGACATGAAAAAAGTGGTCTAATGCGCATCGAACATCCTCCCCTACCGTTTCAAAATCCTGTGCCGCACCACCACTGTCTCCCATACCGGCGAAATCAAAACGCATGACAGGAATCCCATTGTCCGCCAACATTCTCGCGAGCAGTAAAAATTGCCGATGACTTCCTACTCGATATTGGGGTCCACCCACAATAATCAGCACACCCCGTGCCATTAAACCTTCACCACATTCTTCTGGGCGATGCAAAACTCCAACTAAGTCAATATCCTGGTTTGGAAAACAGAATGCTTCTTCGGTTACAGCCATGTGTTACGACCTCAAGATATATCGCGTTGAATCTATCAACGCGGGTATTACATTAATTTCCTGTAATGACCAAAATGGCTCGCCTCGCTGAATCATTTCGGTAATTTTCACATGCCGTGATCGCCATTCTTTGATTTGCTTCTTACTCGCCAATGACAACTCCGCATCGGGTGAATTCGTCACATCGATCCAATGAATAGGAGGATAGCCTTCCGTTGCGAAAGACGAAACAGACAAGTTGCTTATAGCTTTGTACAAGTCTGCCGATAATTCATAACCGCCAACTTCGACAGACTGGCCTTGTTCCAGTCGTTGCATAAGGCCTTTTGACGTCTCTTTTTCTTGATTGCTACTGAATAAATTAGCGGCCAACCGTATCCTCAAGAATTGGCTTAGCATCAATTTACCATTACTTATCGGTTGCCATAATACAACTCGTCGAAGATTTAGCTTAGCATCCTGTAACACGTCCAATGCGATAAGTGCCCCCATGCGTAGTGCAACAATACTGATTTCCTCTGCACCATGGCTTTTCATCCAACGCAATGAATCAATAATATCCTCTCGCCAGTTTTCCCATCGAGCATCGACAAAATCTCCCGCGCTATCACCTGTCCCATATAGGTCGACTAACAAACAGCCCTGCCCCTGATTCACGAGCGCATTAGCCAATAGGGAAAACATACGACGAGATTTATTCATCTCTTCTGCAAAGGGTGGCACAATCAGTACTTGGTTCTTTGGTTTTTTATCCGACTGGGGGGAGCGGAAAAGGCAAAATAATTGGCCGGACCTAGCTGCAAGAAAGAAGGGAACAGTGTGAGGTGGGAAATCCAAATTACGTGTTCTTGACTATTAAAATATGCACGATTCTACAATTTTGATTCTACAAAGGTAATTAAGGAACCCAATGATTCGAAGGTATCTGCGGTAATTTCATCGTCTTCCACAAAGACTCCAAAGTGATCTTCGATAGCCGTTATTAGCGTAACTACCGCCATGGAGTCTAACTCTGGCAGACTACCCAGCAACGGTGTCGACTCAACAAAGGAATCAACGCGTTCACCTAGCTGCAAAGACGCCGCGAGAACGATCTTTGTTTCTGCCGCCACATCTACCATATATTCGAATACCTCTAAACAGTCTCTTATAAGCTATTGATATATATCCCATTCATTCCCAGCATGAGGAAACGAATCGAATTGTGCCCGCCATTACCCACTGATCTAGATTGGGCGACAGCATCATACATTATTAAATCCTGCAATTTCAAGTGAATAATAATGGTACTAACCAACAGTCCTGTGGTTACACGGAAATGGTGGTTAGCATGAATTGAGAGATGAGGCGTCGTTAATGCCTCAATGCTGTGATTAAGTACACGTTATTGGCTACCATCTGCATCCGGCCATCTGCTACAATCAGCTGCTACAATTAACGTCGCGTAGGAAATATAATATTTCTAAGGGGTTATGAGTTCTTTCTCTAATTGTGTGGGTAGACGAAATGAAATTGTTTCAAGATAAAACTGTCTTCTAACGTCGAATTCTAACATTGACTTCTAAACAATGCCCTGGAAACTATCATTAAGCTCTCTTACTTATATTTTATCTTGTTTGCATGCGTATTCAAGCGCCTGTCTACTGCGATAAATCTGCACATAAATATGGACGCGCATTGACACCGAATCCTACTGGCGATAATCAATACTCTAGCATCTGGTTAGCCCTATTGGGACTATCGGTAATCGTAGGGCTATATGTCCGCATAGATGGACTGTGGCTTTGGCCATTCGCTGTGGATGAATATTTTTTGGCCACGTCGGTGGAAAATATCTTAAAACATGGATTCCCTCAGTTTGATTGCGGCGGATTTTATAACCGTGGCATCCTGATACAGTACTTAGTCGCATTTGAAAGAATGCTCGGAATAAGCCCAGAATTGGCGCCGCGCATTATAAGTGTCATTGCTTATGTTGTTGCCTTGCCAGCTCTTTTTTATCTCGCAAAAAGAATTTCCGGTATACAAGTGGCATCTGCCTGCATCATTCTGCTGTCATTATCTGTATGGGAAGTAGAATTCGCACGATTCGGTCGTATGTATGCTCCTTTTCAAGCATTATTTCTGTGGTACATGGTGTTTTTATTTCGATCGGTAGTCGACCACTGCGATCGCTCACGCATTATTATGTACTGTCTGTCTGCTATCGGAATCTTGCTGTGGGAGGGCGGTGTGTTCTTGATACTGCTAAATTTTATCCCACCAGGATTGAATATTCGCAAGATGAAATGGCGCGACTGGTTGTTTGCAAGTTTACTATTAGTAATAGTGGTAGCGTATGTCAAGACCGATTTCCGAATGATGGGAGATATCAATCCGTTTCCTATCGACACTGCGGAGTTAGCAAGCGGCACGAGTCTCCTTCATAGTGGCCCGGTCATACTGGTAACCACAATATTCCAACATTCGATTGTTTGGGTTCTCGCCGCATTATTACCCTTATGCATTTCTATTTTTTATCTAGTAAAAATAATTCGGAACCCGTCACCCAACTTCGTCATTACATTTTTTCTAGCGGTAGTTATCATCGTGACCATGATAAAAGCAAGCATAGCCGTCGTCTTGTAGGGGAACAA
>JBGMRO010000395.1:0-4378 GCA_048061555.1 Thiohalomonadales bacterium
TTTATATATTGGGAAATCACGAGTTCTATCGCCAGGAATACCATAGTTTGTTGAAAAAAGTTGCTGATTTGTGTGATAACACTAACGTATTTCTATTGAATAAAAATGCAATAGAAATTAATAAAGTGAGATTTCTTGGTGTTACACTGTGGACCGACTACGCAGTGAGTAATACAGCTCAGGATCTTGCAATGTACTGTGCAAAGCAACAGTTGGCAGACCATAGGCTGATTGCTTATAAATCTATGTCAAATTACACTAAATTTACCCCAGAGCAGGCCCTATTAACTCACAAAAAAGAGTTAAACTGGTTGGAAAAACAGTTCGAATCACCCTATGATGGAAAAACTATTGTTGTCACACACCACGGCCCACATACGGTTTGCCAACACCCTGCATTTCCAGTAAATGAATTGAGTGGCGCCTTTCATTCAGATTTAGACTGGTTTATAGAAATGTATGATATTGATGTGTGGATGTTTGGACACTCGCATGCGAATGTGGATGTACTTGTAAACGATACCCGGATTGTTTCTAATCAAGCGGGTTATCCTGGCGAGAATGTGGCTGGTTTTACCGCGAACTTACTGATTGAAGTATAAGCGGGTAATATATCCTGATGCATCAGATGAAGGGCTGTCTTGGATGGCGCTTTGCGATGCGAGGTATGCACTATCGGTGGATGCGCAATGCATATCCACTGATTTTCGCGAGTAATATGTTTTACTAAGTGTCATTCCAGTGAGGCCCCCAAAAGCCGATCCTTTCCTTTTAATAACACAGTCACTAATATTCTTATATTGTAATTGATGAGTAAAAAAAATTTGGTGTTGTGCAGTAACAACGAATACGACACCCGACCCATTTACATTTCTAACTTACAGGACCGCAGTGAAGTAATCTAAAATAACAAAGTGCCACTGGTCGATTTACACGAACCTAGAAGTTAACGAGACCGCAATGCGTAAATGTATTTGGTTCTTAGGGTAATAATCCGCCTACTGCTTGTATGGGCGTTGGATCGTTGTCTCGGCTTACCCAAATAGCCAGCGCAAATTGTAGACTGTTTGATTTATTGGCAAATAAATTGTTGTCGGACAATAGTTGGCTGGGCGAATACGCCGTTTTCCACTGCGGGATATTGGCATGATAGGAAGCTGAGAAATGCTTAAGAGACAATACGACGAAGTCGTGTCGTAAGATTTTACCATCATTTTCTCCCGCAGTGACTTCATCCTGTATACCCATGGCCAACAACGCGACATGAAGTTGCAGAGACTGATACGGGATATTGAGTGGTTTAAAACGGGCCTGCAATTCATTATGCTCCCACGTTGCCTGGAGTAAACCGACCTTCCGTCCCTTGTTACTATTATCCAAATCACGATTTCTAAACCAAGCACGCCATTCTCTGCCGTTTTTGAAGAAACCCGGCGTATAGACTGTTTTTGCGTAACCTCGCTCAGCATAGTTGCGTTGTCGCTTAGAATAAGTCGCTGAGGAAAAACGATCGTCCCAACCGAGATAATTCCAATAATCGACATGAAATGCGAGTGGGATGATTTGCTGCCATAAACGCGGGTCCTGTTTTAGCGAACTCAACCAATGGTCTGCAGGCGGACAACTACTACATCCTTCAGAGGTATATAGCTCGAGTAAAATTGACTGTTTTTCCGTACTGGTAAATTCGATCGCCGTAGCGGACGGGCTAACCAGGAAGAGTGCACATAAGAGTACGCAAGAAGTTGGCGTTATCGACGAATAAATACGCATTTTGGTGTCAAACGGTCCTAGGATTGCTGAATTTGTTAGCTGTATTATGGCAGCGAGTTATCACAAAATGGTCCCAATGTTTTGTTAAATAGTTCATAGTGGGCGGTCTCGGGTCGAGGGGACGGGCGTGGAATTGTGATTTATAACGTAAAAGATTCACCGAGTGAGACGGCGAGACTGAATAAACAAATAATTGTCAATACAAAACTCGAATCCTTTCCTCTTAATAGCGCCGTAACTATTATTCTTATATTGTAATTGATGAGCAAAAATTGGTGTTGTGCAGTAACCGCTAATGCAACACCTGACCTATTTACATTTCGATGTGATTTACAAGCTGGATGGACAACCCATCAATCTGAGTGATTATGCCAATGGTAGCTGTTGTCAACCGTCACTTTCTCCGGACTTTCGGCACGTTTTATATGTCAGGCAGTCGCGTTAAATTTACTAAAATTAAGTGATTGCTATCAAATACACCTACCTTTCATGCGGTCTGTAGAGCGTTCATCTTCGTCGGAATACGCAATCTTTTTTACCTTCTCAGAATTTCTAAGTCGATAGGCATACTGTTTTTCATATTCAAATTAGTGATATTGAAAATCCTACTAATCCTGATTAATCTCTATATCTAGCATAATATTCACATTACAGGAGCTGCCTATTTTGCTTCTCATTCCCCTAGCGTAATATGTGACGTTAGGTACGGGGTAACTAAATATGGAATGACAATTTCTTAGATCCTGTATATAAAAATAACTTTCGTCAAAGAGGTATTTTCATGGGAAAAGTCGTATCTATGTTGTTTATAAGCTGGACGTTTGTGTTTATGTTCGGATGTTCTTCTGAAGATAATAAGGACGAATTAAAATCTAAAGGGAATATAAATTCCTCCACAAATACAACCACCGAGTCAGGCTTGGCTAGTGTGGATTATTCTGGCGGAAGTGTTCAAATACAAGTTAGAGATTTTGATTCTACGACCGCTCTTGGGGATATCCAGGTCACAAGCATAGAATTGGACGGTGGCTTAGTGATTTGGGCAGACGACTTATCCAATACTTACTATCCAAGTTCAGTTTACATAAGTTTTACCGATATCAATCCGACGACTATACTGCTGGCGTCCGTAGCCGTTGCCAGTGATAATGGCTATCGATATGCCATTAAACCAACAGGGTTTGATGCCATATTTGGCGCAGGTTTACAAGAAACCTGTGTTAGCGGAAATATTTTGGACATTGTCAATAATCAATTATCAGGTAATTTTGAATCTGGGAGTATTATTGAGATTAGTGGTGCGCCAGCAAATATAGTAGGTCAAACTTCCATTTATGTGGGATATACAAAAACGATCTTAGCGTTAGCTGCACAGTCAGGAAACCTTAACACGATTTTTAACAATACAACTGGAATACTAAGTACGGATATCTTAAATTTTTGCTGGCTTTCTGACAGAGCGCAAGTGCTACCATATATCAGAGTTTCAGTATCGCGGCAGTCTGTTGGATTTAACATTACCAACATTGACCATCTCAATTTTTACCCCTATTTTCCCACTAGAGAAGATCGAACAACCAAGATAAGTTATACTTGGACTGGTGAACCCGTACTACCTATCACTTTATCGTACACGTCCGTTAGCTGCGATCCTACGATAAATTGTATTACTACAAGCGTAACGGATCTAACGGCAAACCCTATCGTGGATACATTTGGGTGTTGGGGGGTAGGTCAAGTAACATCGGAGTTTAATGTTTGGCAAGTAACATTGACGGACAGTGTGGGCAATACCACTGCTCCTGCTACCTTTTCGATACGATGCGGAGATGATCCTAACCTGGTATTACAACCAGAAGAAATAAAAGTGGTGTCCAGCCAGTGGGGGACGAAAAACTGGGCTCCAACAAATGTATTTCAAACCACTGATTTACCCGGGTGGATAACCTACTCATTTGATAGTTTTCCCAATGCTCCAACACCAAATATCGAGGTATTGGATTTTGATATAGCGGTGAATAATGGCGTACTGGCAGAAATCGTATTTAGTTACCACAATACGGGAGTTGATCCTGGGTCTTTGATTGCTCCTCCAAAGTATGTCTATAAACTGGACTGTACTACAAGTGTCTGTGTTGGTGCGGTTTTTAATCCGCAATCACGAAGGTTTATTTTAACCAACTTAACTATCCCGGCAGTTCCCGGTAACCCAGCTGTGGATAATAATTTTGCCACTGGTGATGTACGAGTTTCGGGCACATTAAGCTGGTAGTGGTTTAACTCATATAATGATGACTTTCGCAATATTTCAGAGGGATAATGGCAAACCCAAGTGTGCCAATACGGCAAACTACCAACTATCCTGAAATACGCCGATCCACTAATCAGCATTCTTATAGGTGTTAACAAAGAAACGTCGCACCACCCGTGAGGTGGTGCATCTTCTGGCGCCAGTCCTTAACGTAACAAAGGGGAGTAGATCAGCCACACGTATTTTTCAACAAAAGGGTCTAACAAAGGGGTCAGAGTCAATGCCAGTAAGTTAGGCCATAACTCTTTGATCATGTTACAATAATATTAATGACAACATCAATTCCAAACTTAA
>JBGMRO010000396.1:0-4375 GCA_048061555.1 Thiohalomonadales bacterium
TTAAACACACCTTGCATGCTGCCCAGTGGTGTACGTCGTGCAGCAACAATAACGACATTTTCATCGGTTGAGCCAATCATTGGGTTTTGTTTTTTTGATTCAGGCATAGACTGCGTTCTATTACACCGTGGCCTGTTGTTTTAATAATTCGCGTGCAATCACTAAGCGACGAATTTCATTGGTGCCACCGCCGATTTCGTAGATTTTTGCATCCCGAAGCAGGCGTGCTGGAATCTCGTCATTGGTATAACCTATACCCCCCATAAGCTGTATCGCATCCAAGGACACCTGCACCGCAGCAGTCGAAGCAAACAGGCAGGCGGCTGCGGCCTCGTGGCCTAAGTTACGCTGATGATCGCTAAATTTTTCTCCGACACTATAGACCAATGCCCGAGACGCAATTAACGATGTATACATATCGGCGAGCTTGGCTTGCACCATTTGAAAACTCCCGATAGGTTTACCAAATTGTTCACGGCTATTTGCATAGGGTAGCACCACATCCATGGCCGCTTGCATTATCCCTAACGGGCCAGCACAGAGAATAAGTCGTTCGGAATCTAGACCGGACATCAATATACCCACACCCTGATTGACTTCACCCAAGACATTCGCGCTTGGAATCTCGCAATTTTCAAAATAGAGTTCGCAATTACCGGCTCCACGCATACCCAGCTTGTCGATCTTCTGGCCGGTACTAAAACCCGCCATTCCTCGCTCAACCAAGAATGCAGTAATCGAGTGCGAACCGACCTTCGACTTATCCGCGGTGCGCATATAGACAATCAGCACACCGGCGTCGGGTCCGTTGGTAATCCATTTTTTAGTGCCATTGGCAACCCAGACATCACCTTTTTTTTCGGCATGGCAAGCCATGGAACCGATCACGTCAGAACCGGCGTCCGGTTCGGACATGGCCAAGGCACCTAAGTAGTCGCCGAGCAAAAGTTGTGGTAAATATTTTTTGATTTGTATTTCACTGGCGTGTTTACATAAATTGTCCATACAGATATTGGAATGTGCCGCATATGAAAAGCCTACCGTACCCGAGGCACGTGACAACTCTTCGGTAACCACGACGTGGGCAAGATAAGAAAGTCCTTCACCGCCATATTTTTTGGGTATGGTAATACCCATCAATTTTTCATCACCCAGTCTTTTCCAAATCTGAGCGGGCACCTCGTCATTTTTATCGATGCTGTACGCATGGGGTTTGATTTCAGAATCGGCAAACTCACGTACGCGTAGTTGTAATTTTTCTAATTGTTTATCCATATTTAGTCACGAATTTTCTATGCTTGAGTGTCATTCTGGATTACTCACCAATTTATTTATTTATCGATTCTTTATTAATCACAAATCCCGCCGGTACTTCGTCAGGTCGGTCGCTGCGATAGACGAGTAATGCCACCACTTGGGCCTCTGCGGTTTTTTCTCCACCGGCATACACATCACATTGCAGACTGTATTTTTTCTCATACTTGATTGCCGTGACATGCGCCTCTAGCCGTAGTGCCTGCTTCACTGAAGATGGCAACAAATAGCGAATATTGATTGAGCCCGTCGCAAATAGATACCAGGGTCGCGAATCCATCGCCCGGCCCTCATTTCGGTATGCAGTCGCCATAGCGGTGGCTATACAGTGACAATCGATCGCCGTCGCAATGACCCCACCGCAAGTTAACCCTGCCCAGCCTTGGTGATAATCTTGCGGTTGCCAATCACAACGTGCAATGTCGCCCTGCCAATAACTTTTGATGCGTAGACCCTGTCGATTATTGTCACCACAGCCGAAACAGGTATTTTCGGGCATGTCATCCTGAAAATAGCGCCTATTTGTCATAACACGCATCGGTTCTCATTAAATTATAGTAGTACATTCAGTGACCACGCTTGATCGAATCGTAATAACAGTGAAATGCGTCACTTATTAGTAAGTATAGATTGTTAAGTATAAAAAAATAATTAAACTTGTAAGATATGTGATGAATATTAATCTCGAGAGGTATCTTGATGGAGAATAAACTATGCTTAATACATCAAGCTTAACTAGTGTCCGCCTACTTGGATGTGTACAAATTGTCCTACAAAATAACAGCATTTTACTAACTGGGTAAATTATAAAATGGACTTATTGGAAGTCGCCGGTTCTATGCAATTCGGAGATATTCATATAAAGACTGATGCTAAGACGGGTTTAAAGGCAATCATTGCGATCCACAATACCCATCTCGGTCCCGCACTCGGTGGTTGTCGCTGCGTCTCCTACCCCACCCACGATGCCGCTGTCCTCGATGCAATGCGTCTAGCGCAAGGCATGAGCTACAAGGCTGCTATTGCTACCATACCGCATGGCGGTGGAAAATCGGTATTAATCAAACCCGATATGCCGTATGACCGAGAGGCGATGTTCGAATCATTTGGCGAATTTGTGGAAACCTTGGCCGGCCGTTATATCACTGCCGTTGATAGCGGCTCTTCTGTAAAGGATATGGATGTTATCGCACGCAAGACAAAACATGTGGTGAGTATTTCAAAACACGCCGGGGGCAAAGGCGATCCCTCTCCGTATACGTCACTTGGTGTTCTACGGGGTATCCAGGCCGCGGTGCAATTCAAACTCGGCAAGGATTCTCTCGCAGGCATACATGTAGCGATACAAGGTGCGGGAAATGTGGGTTACCACTTGTCTAAATTGCTGGTCGACCTAGGTGCAAAAATAAGTGTTTGTGACAGCAAACCCGAGGCCGAAAGACGCTTCGCAACAGATTTTAATGCCCGCATCGTCCCCAACGAAGCCATCTTTGACTTAGATTGTGATGTCTTCGCCCCTTGTGCACTAGGCGCCATACTCAATGACAAGACTGCACACAGTCTGAAGGCAAGCATCGTCGCGGGTGGTGCCAATAATCAACTGGCTAACCCACGGGTCGCCCAACTGCTACATAAACGTGGGATTTTATACGCAACAGATTATGTCATCAACGCCGGTGGTCTGATACATGTGTCTATAGATAATGCAGAAGAAATAAAACTGAAGGTCGATCATATTTATGATGCCTTACAGGAAATTTTTCAGCGCTCACAAGAAGATGACTTGCCCACGAGTGTGGTCGCAGATGATATTGCACAGGAAATTATTAATGCGGCCAAGCCGTTCCATTAATTCATGCAAGCACAAATTAACTACGAGGTTGTCGGATGACCCAAGTTGCTCAATTTGACATTACTTACACACAGTACCTGGGTGAAGACGGTACGGCCCAAGCGCCAATGCCCAGCTTTGCGAACGATAAACGTATCATGGTCGAGATGTACGAAGCAATGGTTTTGACACGTACATTTGACAAAAAAGCCGTGGCGCTACAACGCACAGGAAAACTGGGCACCTATCCTTCTTCATTGGGACAGGAAGCTATTTCCGTGGCGATTGGTAGCTGCATGAGACCCGAGGATGTCCTATTACCGTATTACCGCGAACACGGTGCACAGTTTTTACGTGGTCTAAAAATGGAGGAACTATTTTTATATTGGGGTGGCGACGAACGCGGCATGAACTACCAGGGCCCCATAAAAGATTTCCCTATCTGCGTACCGATCGCCACCCATGCACCCCATGCGGTCGGTGTCGCCTATGCCATGAAACTGCGCGACGAGAAACGCGTGGCCGTCGCGGTGTGCGGTGACGGTGCGACCTCAAAGGGTGACTTTTACGAGGCCATGAACGCCGCGGGTCTTTGGCAGCTGCCACTGGTATTTATCGTCAACAATAACCAATGGGCCATCTCAATACGGCGTGAAAATCAAACCCACGCGGCGACCATCGCACAAAAGGCCATCGCCGCGGGTTTTGACGGCGAACAAGTGGATGGCAACGACATTATTGCCACCCGTGAACGCATTCAAGTCGCGCTCGATAAAGCACGTAACGGTGGTGGCCCAACTTTAATAGAGGCCTTGAGCTATCGGCTCTGTGATCACACCACCGCAGACGATGCAAGTCGATATCGTGGCGAAGACGAACTCAAATCGCATTGGAAAAAAGAACCTCTACTTCGCTTATATCATTATTTACAACAACAAGGATATTGGGATGAAAAAAAGGAAAAAGCGCTGCAGGCGGCTTGCGCAGATAAAGTAGATGCTGCAGTCAAATTATATTTAGACACACCACCTCAGGAGGCCGACGCAATATTTGATTTTATGTATGCCGAATTGCCCATGGATCTGAAACGCCAGAAAGATTCGTTTAATCAAACACCTTAAAACCGAGAGGGGAAACTATATACATGCCGGAAGTAGCCCTAGTCGAAGCCGTTAATATGGCCCTTGATCGCGCCATGCGAGACGATGCATCCGTGGTAATCGTTGGCGA
>JBGMRO010000397.1:0-4369 GCA_048061555.1 Thiohalomonadales bacterium
GTAATTCTTTTCACCAAGCAGCTCAGTAAAATCGTCGAATCTCAACAGGATTCCACGCAGCAAAAGTTAACCATACTGCACCAAGTTGATATGCTAATCCAGTCTGGTGAGACGGTAGCGATAGTAGGGCCGTCTGGATCGGGGAAATCCACACTGCTAGGATTGTTGGCCGGACTGGATACACCCTCCTCGGGGCAAGTAAGCCTGGCGGGACATGAGTTGTCTACCGCCAATGAAGACCAGCGGGCTGAAATTCGAGCTGAAAAAGTGGGCTTCGTATTTCAGTCTTTTCAGTTGATTCAGGGTTTGAATGCACTCGAAAATGTGATGTTGCCGTTAGAGTTGAAAAGTGAAAATGATGCGCAGCGATTGGCAACAGAGATTTTGGGGCGAGTCGGTCTGGCTGATCGTCTGTCACATTTTCCGAGTCAATTATCAGGTGGAGAGCAGCAACGTGTTGCTATTGCGCGAGCCTTTGTGAGTACCCCGACCATTTTGTTTGCTGATGAGCCTACCGGTAATCTCGACAAAAAAACGGCGGAAACTATTATTAATCTATTGTTCGAAATCAATCAGGAAAATAATACCACCTTGGTACTGGTCACGCATGATGTTCAATTAGCAGAAAAATGCGCAAGGCAAATAAGACTAGAAGGGGGCAAGATCGTCGCATGACGCAGCGTCAAATAATTAAATTTGCATTTAATTTGCTGAGGCGGGAGTGGCGCGCGGGTGATGTACGTGCGCTTATCTATGCAACGATCATGGCGGTGACGAGTATTACCACGGTTACATTTTTCACCGATAGGATCCAGCAGGCCCTGATTTTACAAGCCAGTGAATTACTCGCCGCAGATTTAAGGCTGCGTTCAGATGCCAGTATCGATCCGTTATTTTTTGAACAAGCTAAACGTTTGGCATTAACCACGACACAATACAAAACGTTTAGAAGCATGGCCTTGTATCAGGGGCGGCCCAAACTCATTGAAGTAAAGGCCGTCGGTGCGGCGTACCCTTTGCGAGGCTCGTTGCAGCTAGAGATTTTAGGGAAAGTCAATCGCGCGCCGAAAACCGGTACGATGTGGATTGATAAAGCCTTACAAGAACAGCTAGGCGTTAAGCTGAATGACGATATACAGCTCGGTAGCATGACGTTCCGCATAGCGGCTATTATAAACAAAGAACCTGATCGAGCGAGCGAAATGTTTAGTATCGCGCCACGTGCCATCATTTCCTTGGCAGATGTAGCGCAAACTCAACTTATTCAGGAAGGCAGTCGAGTGACTTATTATCTATTGCTGGCGGGTTCACGCAGTGAGATTGCGGCTTACCGAAAATTTGCGACAGAGAAATTATCGCCGGGAGATCGTATCGAAGGTGCAAAAGATGCCCGCAATGAAATACGCATAGCCATGCGTCGCGCAGAACAGTTTTTTGGCCTTGTTGCAGTCGTGAGTTTACTCTTGAGTTTGACCGCAATCGGTATCGCGGCGCGACGTTATGCCGAGAGAAATATAAAGTTATGCGCGATTATGAGATGTTTAGGTGCTAAGCAAAAGCAGATTAATCATTTGTTTTTTTCCCAGTTGGCGATGATCGCGATTTTCGCGAGTAGTCTGGGTGTGCTTCTGGGATGGATCTCACATCATTTAATCGCCCAATTGTTAGCGAATCTATTGCTGGTGAATCTACCCTCGGCTTCCTACTGGCCTGTCGTGACTGGCATGTTGCTCGGTGTGCTTGGGGTCATGATAGTCGCATTGCCGCCAGTACTCCACCTAAAGAATATACCCACGCTCGTGGTTTTGAGGCAGGCCGCACCACTTTTGTCGGTGCGAAAATTTAGCAGTTATCTATTAGGTTTATTGTTGGTCGGCGCGAGTATTTATTGGCTAGCGAACGATGCGAAAATGGCAGGCATATTAATTTTAGGCATTATTGCCACGCTGTTGATTTTGGCCTTGCTGACTTGGGTGGTATTGTTTTTGTTAAGATTGCTTCCGACCCAGCGTCTTCAAGCTTGGGGCATCGGCGTACGTAATTTAACCCGCAATCCCCTGCGAAATGTGACTCAAATTTTGGCCTTCGGTGTGGCGATTATGGCCTTATTACTGCTGACCATGATTCGTGGCGATTTACTAGATTTGTGGCAGGCGAGCGTACCCGAAGATTCTCCCAATCGCTTTATTGTCAATATACAGTCTTCGCAGGTAGCATCGATTGAGCGTTTTTTCCAGCAGAATGGAAAAGCGGACGCAGCATTGTTTCCCATCGTACGCGCCCGCTTTGTGGCCATCAACGGTAAAAAAATTAGTGATACCGCAGGCCTGAAGAATCAGCGGAGTTTAACCGCGCGCGAATACAAACTATCTTGGGCCTCCCAGCTGCAACTCGATAACCAAGTGGTAGCGGGGCAATGGTGGCCAGCGGATACCCTAACGCCCCAGTTTTCCATTGAGCAGCGCATGGCGACATCTTTAGGGGTGCGACTCGGTGATGAATTGACTTTTTCTATTGCCGATATATCGGTAACTGCCAAGGTCACTAGTTTACGTACGGTACAATGGGATTCATTTAGACCGAATTTTTACGTACTCACGCCTAAGGGAATGTTGAGCGAACATCCGGTTAGCTATATTACCAGTACTTATATCGCTCCGCATGAAACCGGTTTAATGAGTTCGCTGATTCGTATTTTTCCCAACCTGACGGTGATCAATGTCAGTGATTTGATTCAACAAATTCGCAATATTACTCAGCGGGTGGCGTTGGCGGTCGAATACATGTTTGTATTGACGGTTATTACCGGCTTAGTATTGCTGCTAACTGCTATCCAGGTGTCCTATGAGCAGCGACGCCAAGAATCTGCGGTGATGAGGGCCTTAGGCGCGAGTCGTCGCCAAATTTTTCAGGCGGTGTTCGCCGAATTTTTTGTGTTAGGTGCCATATCGGGTTTTATCGCGGTTTTGTTTGCAGCAATAACGGCCTTTGTTTTGGCCGACAGGTTATTTCAACAGACTTATTACGCTGGCGGTGAATATTGGTTTTGGGGCATTTTTTTGGGGGCGAGTGGGGTGGCCTTATTGGGACGATTTAGTTTACGTAAAATCGTCAAAGATTCTCCGGTTAGGAGTTTAATGGGTAGTGCCGGGTGATTATAGGCCGTCAATTTGTCTATCCATGGAAGACTTATGGTTATCGATAGTTTGCTGTAAAGATTTCGCTTTATCGATGAATTTCATTACTTTTTCAGGTTCCGTATACACTGTCAATGGAGATATATGAGCCGATGGCAGCGAATTATTCGCTGTATCTTCGTCTTTCTCTGTATTTTCGTTCTCCTCTGTATCAGCGGCATTCGCTGACGAGGGATTAATACCGGGTACAACATTACTATTGAGGTCATAGCGCTCTACCGTTTGACCTTGCCGATTGTTGTCTCCCTGGTCACTAAAATGCCATTGGCCTTCTTTATCCTGATACTTGTAGACGTTGGCCGAAGTCGCCTCTGTGGCGCTTTCACCCATGCCCAAATTTTTGAGATCGATAGAATCTGTAAAAGAGGACACAAAGCTGGAAATCTTACCCAGAAACCCTGTGGTGGGATTTGCTGCGTCCTTGTTTAGCGAGTGTGGTAGATAGAACAGGGCTGCCCCGAGTAAGAGGGCGAAAATGAGATATTTTTTCATACTAATCTAGAATTATCCTAATATCGTTAAAAAGTGCGTTTATCCCAACCCCACAGGTGTCGTGCCGGGCTGCTAAATTCTATATAGATACGTGCAGGATCGATACCGAAACAGGTGTTAATGAGTTCACACAGACCGCTGGATATTTCTGCGCTACGCTGTTCAGGGAAATCGATGCTTTTTAGGCACAAATAGGCGCAAGGATCTGAATTTCCAGCAAAAAATATCGGAGTGGTATCGGGCTGTGCAATCATGACATAACTTTCTGGTTTTTTTAGTAGTGCTGCCACTGTCTTAGAGGCTCGCACGAGAAAATCATTGACCTCGGTAACACTACATTTTTTATTAGTTTGTACACTCAGGTATGGCATGGCTATTCCTACTCCTTACACACTATAGTCAAATTGAAAGTAAAATATTAGCTTAGCGTAACTGTAAACGGCTGTCACTTGTCACCAGTACAAACTTCAACACAGTCTTAATCTGCCTTCACGGCCTAGCGGCAGGAAATGGTGCGGTGCATGAGTAGCTTAGAAAAGGCAAGGAGATAGTGTTTCCCTTTCCCGGCGGATCAAATTGTCGCTGTGTTGCGTGCTCGCTGGCGATTTCTCTTGACGTAGTGAGCGCTAGGTTATATTTTGGACGGTTTGGACGCAGCGAATTAAATTCGAGCAAAAAGC
>JBGMRO010000398.1:0-4359 GCA_048061555.1 Thiohalomonadales bacterium
AATTGCTATTTAAAGATAAATACATCTACGCTGATGGCGCGATTCGTGAGATGGTGATCTGGCGGTTACCCGAGTCAGAGAAGGAACGACCTCATGGTCTCAAGTATCGATTCTATTATGGTTATTCAGATCAATGCCTTGTCAGGTATGATAATGAACGTGGTAAAGGTGATCATCGCCATGAAGCTGATCAAGAAACACGGTATCACTTTACCAGTGTCGAGCAATTAGTTCAGGACTTCAAAGTAGACATCAAACGACTACGAGGTGAGCATAATGAGTAAGCAACACATTCATATTGGCGTCGAAGACGCAGACCATGGTTTTGATCGTTTCGTCGAGGCCTGGCACAAAGCAGAGGCGGGTGACACTGAACAAATCGAAATTCATTTGAATTTTGAAGATTTCACCATGTTGACGTCAATACTGACCCCTAAACGTGTAGAATTAATGAAAACGCTACGACAACAGGGCCCATTGAGTGTGCGCGCATTAGCAAAACAGCTAGAACGGGATTATAAAAACGTGCACACTGATGCTACAGCCTTAGAGACCGTGGAACTTATCCAACGTACAGAAGAAGGACTCTTAATTACACCCTGGGATGTAATAGATACCCATGTCAGATTGGTTGCCTAAGGATCACCATGGCGATTATGGGATGGAGCCCTGTGGTTCCCGCTAGTCATGAACGCGACGAAACCTTGCCAAGCCCCGCGCACTAAGACGGGCGTCTCGCCAAAATTACGAGCTGTTTTAATATCCAAAGCAACACCGAGAACTAGGGGGATGCTCTCTGTCTTGGACCGATATATAATAACCCTAACGTGTCGAAACCAGACTCTCAATAGAATAGACTACAAAGTCGCAGTTATTATTTGACTGTTAGTTGAAAGCTAGCCTTTAAACGAATTTTAGCGGTGTCCGAGCCGGTAAAGTCACCAAGCCACAAGTGCTAGCACTCCTACTCGGCGTGTATTCGCCTTGCCTATGTTGGATTGAACGAACTCGATAACATGCTTACGAGCGATCAGCTTAAGCGGTAGGTTCATCCAGGTGCCGCTTACCGATTTTGATTTATTCGTGGCGAAGGTGATAAAAACTCTAATCGAGAACGCAAAAGAGGAGCCGTCAATACTATATATGCATTCAGCATGTACGTTTTATAATCTTTTACCTGTATCGACATTAGCCTTCTAGCGTTTGAAATTAAATTATTTTGTGTATGTTTATTGATCTCGGTCAGTGATGGCAGTGGCTGCCCTAGGTATCTCTCAATATTTATTTTGATTATTTCATAGCTACTTCTTGAGTGATTCAAGCTCGGCAGATCGTCGCTAACGAGCTTAATCTGGACGTTCGATCTATGAGTTATGGCGTATTGCAAATGCATTGTGCGGGTTATGGTTAGGCGTTTAATCAATGCCGTAAAAGTGCGCTTTAAATGTGTTTAAGCGCAATGTGAATCAAAACTGTGATTTTATGGTATAAAAAATACGTAACTCATTGATTGTGTGGTCGGCGTGAGAGGATTTGAACCTCCGACCCCTTCGTCCAGAATGTGTTTAACTCCCTTAAAAACAATAACCTGTATTTTAAGTGATTGAAAATACGCCGTTTTAGTTAACCTATAATGGCTTTCAATAACGTTTGATACCGTTCCTACTGTCCCAGAAACGCAGCGGTTTGTATGCGGAAGTGCATGTGCGGATAAACAATCGACGGATTTGACATTGTTTGATGGAATGTTATTCTTTATTCGCGAATCGCGAACAGAGAATATTTAGATGACCCTCAAACCACAAGACATATTATTCTTACTTAAGCTAATTGCTATGGGTAAACGTACTTGGTCATACAATGTACTTGCAGTAGAGCTTAGCATGAGTCCTTCAGAAGTACATGCTGCTGCAAATCGAGCGTTGGCGGCCAAATTAGCCGTTAAAGTAAATGATGAAATACGACCCGATACTAGAAATTTAGAAGAGTTTTTATTGCACGGATTACAATATGTTTTTGTAGTAGATAATGGTGAATTAGTGAGAGGTATGCCTACCTCATATGCTGCAGCGCCATTGGTTACGCATTTTGTGTCAAATAACGAACCGCCACCTGTTTGGCCAGACTCTGAGGGCGAGGTCAGAGGGGTATCATTTTCTCCCCTTTATAAGTCAGTGCCAAACGCGGCAAAAAAAGATGCAAAACTTTATGAGCTATTAGTGTTGATAGACGGAATTCGTGGCGGTCGTTCTCGAGAGAGGAGTTTCGCAACCAGGGAATTAAAAATAAGATTGAAACACTATGGCTAGGGCAAGAAATCCGAATCTTGAAATACTAATGCTTGCTGTTAACAAGCTTGGAATATTGTCTGATGAAATGGTATTTATAGGTGGTTGTGCAACGGGCTTGTTGATCACAGATGTAGCGGCACCACCTATTAGAGTGACTCGGGATGTTGATGCTATCGTCCAAGTAGTGTCGTTAGCTGATTACCACAAGTTATCAAATAAATTACGCGTAAAGGGGTTTAGCGAGGACGTGAGTGAGGGGGCTCCAATTTGCCGATGGGTATCTAGCGGAGTTATTCTGGATGTGATGCCAACAGATAGTCGGATCCTGGGATTCGGTAATAAATGGTATGAATCTGCTGTTAAGTATGCAAAAACTATTCAATTGCCATCGAGCGATAAAATACGCATGGTGTCAGGTCCCTATTTTTTGGTTACAAAACTTGAAGCTTTCGATGGACGAGGAGAAGGTGATTATCTCTTGAGCCATGATATAGAAGATATCATTGCGGTATTGGATGGTAGGCCTGAGATTGTCGTTGAAGTAAAAAAATCACAGCCGGATCTAGTTCGTGAATTATCGCGCCGTTTTACAAAACTATTGCAAGACAGTAGATTCGTAAATGCAGTTTCAGGTCATCTGCCAACTGACGCCGCCAGTCAGGCACGTGTTTCTGTGGTACTTAATAAAATAAAACAAATGTCGGAATAGTTAGAGTACGTTGTGGAATGGTCTCAAAAGGGAGCGGGTGCTGAATTGTCATTTGTAACAGAAAAATTCCACCGAGTGAGGTAGCGAGATTGACTAAATAAATAGCAGTCAATACAAAACTCGGCCCATTTCCTTTTAGTGGCATCGTAACTTTTATTCTAATATTGTAATTGATGAGCCCAAAAAATTGGTGATTTGGTGATGCGCAACAACAGCTAATTCAACACCTGACCCATTTATTCATTTAATTCCACATTTACCTAAATATAATTTAGTCTAGATTTTAGTTCAATTAATCTCGGATCACTAAGTAATTGAGGCGCAGCTTTTTCAATTATTTTCAGTACATCAACTACCCCATATGGCCATCTCGCCGGTTGGTCAGGTAAAATTGCATATAGAAGGTTAAGGTAGTCCTTTGGATATTGTTCTGCTAAATTTCCTCCATCTTCTTCGTTACCGTCATTTGCCGTTTTTCTAATTTCTGGAATAAATACATACTCACTCGCTACCTTCGAAACTAATTGTGCAACCTGATTGCTAATAGCAGGGAAGTTTTCTTTTTGATTTAGAGCGATTTCACAAAGTTTTTCAGAAGTTTTATTCGTTCTGATATTTTTGTGCTTTGGCCATGCTTTTTGCAAAAATATAATAACTTTTTTATCCCATTCGCTTTCCGTATTTTTTGACCAACGGTTAAGATGCCAAAGAATGCCGCTTCTAAAATCATCGTCAGAATCTAAGAGAACATTGCGCAGCTCTTCATCAGAAACATATTGCTTTTTATTCTTATCCTTTAATCCCCACCCAGACAGCAATAGACCAGAGAGAACCTCCACATGCCGTCTTCGTTCCGTAGCTCTTTCGCTTGCCATTTTGAGTAAATGAGGTTTAAGCTTTAAGTAAAGCTCTTCGTGAGGAACTGTTGCGCCCCGCATAAATCCAGCCCAGATAGCATCTTTATCCGCTTTGGATGCTTTACCATCTTCAATAACTTTTATGAGGTTTTTCTCTGTCCATTTAGGGTCAATGACATGAAACCAACGAAGATTAGAAGAAAAAATAACCATCGCATAACGATGAGTATCATTTGGAAGATTCAGTAATTGATTGACTTTCTTCAGCCAATTTTTAGGATAACCTTCTCCTATTTTGAGATTTTCTTTTACGGGATCAGTCATATGCAGTTCAGCTAAATTACCTGATGCAGAGTTAATCGCCTCTCCTGTCCAGTCAATTTCCTTTTCTTCCTGCCTAACCAGAGCTGAACTTGATGAATTTTTAAATAAGGTTATTATTTGTATAAATTTGTCCCAAACTGCCTCAAAAATTTCAGTATTTTTATCTCTCAATTCCGGG
>JBGMRO010000399.1:0-4348 GCA_048061555.1 Thiohalomonadales bacterium
GCATAAGGCCATCCATGGCCAAAAGGCGCACGAATTTTTTAAAGCGCAGCATAGATTACTATGTGAGCATTTAATCTTAAGATAAGTACTTCTAGTCCTGCAAATTACGCAGAACAAGAATTACTAAATAATACGCGCAACGCAGATATTGGGAAAATAGACCGTTTGTGGATGGGCACTACTTAGTACGGTAACCAAGAAAGAATAAGACAAGGTGAATCTAAATTGTTAAATGGGATAATGCATTACTTGGTACTCATGCGTTTTGACAAGCCCACGGGCATATATTTACTGTTATGGCCGGCCATGTGGGCGTTGTGGATAGCCGCAGAAGGAAACCCTAGTACGTGGTTAACGGTGGTCTTTGTCGGCGGCGTGATACTAATGCGTGCCGCAGGCTGTGTCATTAATGATTTCGCCGACCGAGAGATCGACGATCAGGTCGAACGCACCAAATTTCGGCCACTCGCTATGGGCCTCGTAAGCAGTGCCGGCGCACTAACTCTGTTTATCCTGCTTAGCCTAGCCGCATTTGCCCTGGTTTGGACCACCAATTGGCTCACCATCGCCCTATCTGGCGTCGCTATAATATTGGCCGTCATCTACCCTTTCATGAAACGGCATACCTTTATCCCTCAGGCATTTCTGGGCCTAGCCTTCGGTTGGGCCGTACCCATGGCATTTGCGGCCCAAACCGGGTCCATACCCATTGTCGCCTGGTTGATGTTGATCGCTACCGTTTTATGGGCGACCGCTTACGACACCATGTACGCCATGATCGATCGCGAAGACGACCTACGTATCGGGGTAAAATCCACTGCAATCCTGTTCGGTGACGCAGACAAAGTCATTATCGCCATGATCCAAGGGACGTTTTTCCTCACCATGCTAATCGTAGGACATCGATTGCAGGTCGACGGACCCTACTATATCGGTATTACTGTGGCTGCCGGATTCGCCGGCTACCAACAGTTTTTAATCAGAGAGCGCGACACAGACCGTTGTTTACGTGCATTCATGAATAATAATCTACTCGGGGCTACTATCTTTCTTGGTATCGTGGCCGAATACGTAGATTTCAGCAAATTTACCCTACCGGGGTAAGTCTAGTAATGAGTAATTTTCCATAAGCAATAGCGTTCGGCGCACTTAATAGGCCCACTCGATATCATATTTTTAGGCAAGACGTGAGCACCTGGTGTCGCGGCCTAAACTGCACAAGACAGTAACAGTTTGTAGACTTCAGCCTGCTACGCTATTATGCCTGCCGACATCATCGGATGAGTTCCCCATGTTATTACCCAGTATTGCTGTTATAGGTGGCTTGCTACTCCTAGTTTGGAGCTCAGACAAATTTGTCGAGGGCGCCTCCGGGATTGCGAGTAATTTCGGTGTTTCGCCGTTGTTGATCGGTATGCTGATTATAGGTTTTGGCACCTCAGCTCCCGAAATACTGGTGGGTGCAACGGCCTCTCTGAACGGCAACAGTTCAATCGCGGTAGGTAATGCAATTGGTTCAAATATAGCCAATATTGCATTGGTACTGGGCATAGCGGCACTAATTTCACCATTGACGGTCGAATCCTTGACGTTAAGACGGGAGTTCCCAGTTTTATTACTCGCTACAGGTTTGGTACTGGCCTTGTTTTGGGATCATTACTTTAGCCGAATAGATGGCGTTATTTTGCTAATTGCCACACTCTGCATGCTGTTTTGGATGTATAAATTAGCAACAAAAGTGACCACAGATGACCCCATAGGTCCGGAGTATTCGGCAGAATTGCCTGCCAGCATGTCGACCAAGGTCGCCACTATTTGGACTATCGTAGGCTTACTAGCCCTGGTCATTAGCGCCTATGTGTTAGTGTGGGGTGCAGTGGCAATCGCACGAGAATTCGGCATCAGCGATCTTATTATCGGTCTTACGATTATTGCTGTGGGTACCAGCCTACCTGAAGTCGCCGTATCCATCACCGCAGCACTAAAAAAAGAACATGAGCTCGTTCTAGGCAATATAATCGGCTCGAATTTGTTCAATTTGCTGGCCGTTTTAGGGGTTGCTGGTGCGATACGTGGAAGCGAATTAGATCCTAGCGTATTATCGAGGGACTACTTCATTATGGTTTTACTGACCGTCGCTATGTTTATAATGGCTTATGGTTTCAAAAGCAAGGGACGCATAAATCGTTTCGAAGCAAGCGTGTTGGTAATGAGTTACATTGCCTATATGATATTATTATACCAGACTGCATCGTCATGACAGACAAAGACAAAATTTGTGAACTCGCTCGAGCGGTCTTGGATACCGAGGCAGATGCAATACGCACCCTTAAAAAGCGCATCGATATGCGCTTCGCTGCTGCCTGTGAATTATTGCTGAATTGTACCGGCCGAATCGTCGTGATGGGTATGGGGAAATCGGGTCACATCGCTAACAAAACCGCAGCAACCCTTGCTAGCACTGGCACCCCCGCTTTTTTTGTACATCCTGGGGAAGCCAGCCACGGAGACATGGGCATGATAACCGCCGACGACGTCGTGGTGGTCTATTCAAATTCCGGTGAGACCGATGAGCTGGTACGCCTACTACCTTTATTAAAACGCCTTGGGGTGGGTATCGTTAGCCTGACAGGAAATACAGAATCGACCTTGGCACTCGCCGCTACAGTACACCTTGACGTCAGCGTAGAAAAAGAGGCTTGCCCACTGGGTTTGGCGCCTACAGCAAGCACTACAGCAGCGATGGCCATGGGTGACGCCTTGGCGATTTCCCTGCTTGAAGCCCGCGGCTTCACTGCGAACGATTTTGCGCTTTCTCACCCTGGTGGGCAATTGGGACGCAACCTACTACTGCACGTCGATGATATCATGCACAAAGATGAAAAAGTTCCCAGCGTCTTAAGTGAAGTCTCACTCTATGATGCCCTGATTGAAATTACTCAAAAAAGTCTGGGGATGACCACGATAGTGGACAATGATCGAAAAGTCGTTGGAATGTTCACCGATGGTGACCTACGACGTGTATTAGACCGTGGACAGATCGATATAAAAAAGATCAAGATATCCGAGGTCATGATACCGAATTGCAAGACGGTAAACCGAAAAATCCTAGCGGTAGAAGTGTTGCATATGATGCAAAAACACAAAATTAATTCCTTACCGGTAGTGGACAATGAAAATAGACTCGTTGGCGCACTCAATATGCATAACTTACTTATCGCAGGCGTTGTTTAAAACTTTGATTAAAGGTTAAGAAACTATGAATGAGGATGTGATTGCGCGGGCGAAAAAAATCAGTTTAGTTATTTTTGATGTTGATGGTGTCTTGACGGATGGTAGCCTATTTTTTGGCGACGACGGCCAGGAGTATAAGGCCTTCAATTCCCGCGATGGCCATGGCATGAAAATGCTACAAAACAGCGGCGTTAAAATCGCTATTATCACCGGCCGTACATCAAAAGTCGTGGCTCACCGTATGGCCAATTTGAATATCGATATCATATTCCAAGGTCAGGCAGATAAAAAACCGGCCTTCGAAATAATCATGAAACAACAAAATTTAACCGCAGACCAGATTGCCTATGTGGGCGACGATGTCGTGGATTTACCGGTAATGATTAAGGTCGGGCTAGCCGTCGGGGTCGAAAACAGTCACGAACTGGTAAAACAATACGCGCATTGGATCGCCCCTACACCTGCTGGCCGTGGCGCTGCTAGAGACGTATGCGAGCTTATCATGAAGGCGCAAGGTAATTATGGCACCGCAATGCAAGCCTACTTACAATAAAAGGATTGTTATAAAAAACTTAAAATAGAGACAATAGTGAAATAAATGGCCGAGCAACTAAAAATTTATGCCTCACTAACTATGTTATTATTATTTAGTACATGGTTCGTTTTTACTATTGACCCAGAAGATATAAAGAAAGTGCCAGTATCAATCGATTCACCCGATTATTACATGAATACATTCATTACGACTTCATTTTCGGAAACTGGAACAATAGAAAAAAAGCTGTCAGCTAGGCGCTTGGCGCATTACCCTTATGACGACCGTAGTGAATTTACTTCTGTTTACATCAGCACCACTAATCCAGACAATACGATCTGGGAACTTACGGCAGAGAAGGGAAAGGCGTTCAGTTCTACTAATGCTATTCATCTACAAGGTGACATTAATATTTCCGAAGCCAGCAAGTCAAGCTCACTCAACGTACAAACAGAGACACTCGATATTGATTACAAGAAAAATATCGCAAAAACAGCCGATAGGGTACTTATTACAGACACGTATGGCACAGTATCCGCAGAAGGCATGTATTTAGATTTTGGCAATCACGAACTCACG
>JBGMRO010000400.1:0-4345 GCA_048061555.1 Thiohalomonadales bacterium
TTGGCAACCGCCTTACGGTCACCCATTTCAGCCTTCAAAGTATCCACAATCTTCTGGAATTCAACGGTCTTTAACTTATCGACTAAATTATCTGAATCAAGCTGTCTATGACTCTCGTCTTCGTCGTTATTTCTAATCAGTTTATATTTCTCTGGTGTTTCCGAATCAATATCCGATTGCTTCGTAACAACGGTATTTGCATCAAACGCCTGTGCCGTAACGTCGGCGTGCTCTTCGAATAAAATGTCGGCGTCAGTGATATGATTGTCATGACACATAATAAGCGCACGTTGCACGACGTTTTCTAGTTCACGGACGTTACCCGGCCATGGATAAGCCATCAATTTTTGCAAGGCGCCATCTTCCAGGTTAATCTGCGTGGTGGATGACAGTGACAATTTTGGTTGGTGTTTGCTTATCAATTTCTGTATTAAGGGCTCAATATCGCCAGCCCGTTCACGCAAGGGTGACAGATGTAGTGGGAAGACATTCAAGCGATAATATAGGTCTTCGCGAAAATTCTTCGACTTGACCTCCGCTTTCATATTCTTGTTTGAGGTCGCCAGTATTCTAACGTCGAGTGGAATAAGTTTACTGCTACCCAAACGCTCTACTTCTTTTTCTTGTATGACACGTAACAATTTTGCCTGAAGCGCCAGCGCCATTTCTGAAATTTCATCTAACAATATCGTGCCGCCCTCAGCCATTTCAAATTTACCGGGGCAGGCCTTATAGGCACCGGTAAACGCACCCTTTTCATATCCAAACAAGGTCGATTCCAGCATATTGTCGGGTATCGCGGCACAATTGATCGCGATAAAGGGTTTATCCTTACGTGGAGACTGATGGTGTATATATTGTGCCAGCACCTCTTTGCCCGAACCACTTTCACCGGTAATCATGATGGTGGCATCGCTTTGCGCAACGCGTCTTGCCATCTTAGCGAGTTCTTTTGATTTTTTATCGACGACTATCATGTCACCTTTTACTTGGGATTGCTGTGTATACGGACTCACCATATTAATGAGCACCTCAGCTTCAAACGGTTTAGTCAAATAATCTACCGCACCCTCCCGCATGGCCTCTACCGCCTTTTCGATACTACCAAATGCCGTCATTACCAGCACGGGGATATCTGGCCAGCACCTTTTAATCTGCCGCAATAGCTGGTGCCCATCCATTTTGGGCATTTGAATATCAGTTATAACCAGGCACGGGGTCTTTTTCTCCAACATATCCAAGGCCATACGCCCATCGGGGATAAGCTCAACACGATAACCTGCGCTCATCAGCGTATCACCCAGCGCCGTACGCAAATCCGCATCGTCTTCTACAACAAATATGCAGCTATCTGACATTTATTGTCCTCTATAGTCTGATTACTAATAAAACCATTTTACTAATAAAACCATTGTTAAGGCGGCAACGTCGTTAGTGTTATCACACAACCCTTACTCGCTTACGACCGACGGTAGTCTAAATTCAAATGTACTACCCACACCCACTTGAGATTCGCGTAGATAAAAATCACCGTTATGTGCACGGGCGATGGCCAATACGACCGCTAGACCTAAACCCGTGCCATTGGCCTTATCGGTAACGAAGGGGTCAAATATTTCTGCGGCCCTATCTAAACTAATACCGATACCGTTATCACTAATCTTCATCTCTACCGAATTGACCGGACCGTCGTCTACCGAAAAGACGATTTCCCCATCCGTTTCGATCGCTTGCATGGCATTGACTAACACATTTTGTATGGCACTTTGCATCGTGCTGCGATTAACGAACACCATAACCTCTGCTTCGGGAAAGCGAATATCGACGCTGATATCTTTTTCGATTAATGTTTGCTGCAAACCTTCGACTACATGAGTAACCAGATCCAATAGTCCACATTTCTCCATGCCTTGAATATGGCCACGGGAAAAAACCAGCATGTTACTCACAATTTTTTCAAGATCGCGCATTTGCGCGATGACTTTGTCTACCAGCACGACCCGTTTAGCCTCGTCTAAATGACGATTCTTGAGTTGTGAGCCATACAAAATCCCCGTGGCAATGGGAGTACGTAATTGGTGAGCGAGACTGGCCGCCATTTCACCCATAGAGTTTAGGCGTTTATGTTGATTGAGTTTATCCTCCAGCTTGCGCGTCTCAGTCACGTCGTTGATCATAATCACCTGACCGGGATAACTGCCAAGCGGGCAAGTCGCCAAATTGACCTTGCGTCCGTTCTTTAGCACGACATCGTTACCCGCATCTGGAGACACTTCAAAGGCCTGTTCTACGATCCGTATCCAACGTTTCTGTAACAGCGGTCTAGCAAATATACCCTGTGCCGCAGGATTACAATCTTGCACCAAACCATGCTCGTCTAATACGACAATACCTGCCGGTAGGACATTCAGGATGGCATTGAGTCTATCGGAAAACTGTTGATTCTGATTGCTATGAAACGCATTTTGTGACTTTGCATCTTCTAGTTGACGATGCAAATGGCTAAGATGAGTCTCCAGGTGCTGATAGCTAAACTCTAGAGATTTAGACAATTGATTGAACTTTTGAAATGACTCTTTAAGTTCTTTTTGATTAATTGGCTGTAGGGCACTCATTCACAATACGCTCCTGTTCCATACGACATCATCGAATCATCAATAATCAACCGATGTGTAACTGACAGATAGCAATAGAGCAAGATCTGTGCCCTGCTTTTTCCAAGAATTAGTTAGATTTATTTCAGAGACTTATAATATCGTATACACGAATCGTCAAGCTTCCGTCATGGTTTCGGTACGCTGCAAACCATATTTTCTGAGTTTCTCTACCAGTGTGGTACGCCGCATATTTAAACGCTTCGCCGCATGTGCCACCACACCACCCGCCTCTTCTAAGGCTTGCACGATCAAGGAGCATTCCATAGAACTAATATGTTCTTTTAAATCAATACCATCCCTAGGTAACCTCAATGCCATCAAGGGTTCTGACGGCGCAAAATGTTGTTCGAAGGCGATCGAATCGATTGGAGTATCTGGCTGTGAGCGAAATTTCGCGGGCAGATCGGCAATATCCACGACACCGTAGGGATGCATAACCACCATGCGTTCCAATAAATTTGAAAGTTCGCGAACATTACCGGGCCAACGGTATTGACATAATGCCAGCGTAGCCGGCGGTGAAAATCTTACCGAACCGCGATTTTCATGCTCCAGTCGGGTAATGAGTTCGTTAATTAACAAGGGAATATCATCAATCCGTGCCCGTAAGGGTGGCATCTCGATGGGAAAGACTTGCAATCGATAATACAGATCCTCTCGAAAGGTACCTTCCTTAATCATTTCTTCCAAATTTCTGTGCGTTGCCGCGACTACGCGCACATCGACCGAGATATCGGTGCCACCACCGACGCGCTCAAAGGTTCTTTCTTGTAATACACGCAACAATTTGACTTGCATCGCCATGGGCATATCACCAATTTCATCCAGAAATAGTGTGCCTCCCTCTGCAAGTTCAAATCGTCCGCGCCTGGCACTAATCGCGCCTGTGAACGCGCCCTTCTCATGCCCGAATAATTCACTCTCCAACAATTCACCCGGGATGGCACCACAATTAATCGGTACAAATGGTTTATCTCGACGGGTACTATAATAATGCAAGTTTCTGGCGACGACCTCCTTGCCCGTACCCGATTCACCCAATATTAATACCGTTGCTTCGGAGTCGGCGACCTGTTCAATTAATTTTCTCACCCCGGTGATGGTACGGCTGTTACCCACTAAACTGCGAAACAAATCGAGGTTTACATTGTTTCCTTTGCGCTTTTTACCCGACCGAAATACCTGTGCACGATGCAGTGCATCACTAAATTCACCATAGGACAGAGGTAAATTAACCGTGGTAAAGCATTGTTTTAATGCGGTTTCTCTATCTAGGCTGGCCGCTTCCTTGGTGAGCATAAGGACAATCGGCACCTCGGGTGATTTTTTCCGTATGGTCTGAATGGTCGTAGCGAGGATTTCCGTACTGCCACAGTGACCTAGCAATATCGTTTCGAGCTGTTTGACATCCTGACTATTATCAAGATATTTTTCCAATTGCTCGTTGTCGCATAACTTACAAGTTTTATAACCGAGGAAATTCAGTATCGCTAAGTGGACTTGCCGTTGTATATCATCGGTTTCGACAATCAGTAACGTAGTCGATTCTGCCATTTTTGTACCCCTGTCTCTGCAACGATTGAACATCCGTAAACTCGTCTTGAAAGTAAGGCACCTAAAATCGATTCTGTCAAAATTATGTCGCAATTATTTTGCATTTTTTTTATTTATTTTTTATCTGTTTTTTT
>JBGMRO010000401.1:0-4342 GCA_048061555.1 Thiohalomonadales bacterium
ATTTGGTTTCGGATTAGAAGGTCTATTGAAATATCGCCAGCGAGTATGTTCTGGAATTATTAACGGCATAGACGAGGCCTACTGGAATCCAGCCACCGACCCTTTTCTAGCGGAAAACTACGATTCCAAAACCTTCAGCAAAAAAAAGAGCCTTAACAAGCTTGCGCTACAAAAAAAAATGGGACTCAAGCAAGACACAGAACCGATGTTACTGGCCTTCATCGGACGCTTAGTCGAGCAAAAAGGTATTGATATTATATTAGAATACATCAAGAAACACCTGGCTGACTCTCCCATGCAGTTGGTTATTCTAGGCAGCGGAGAAGCACAATTTGAGACAGCCTTGACGACATTGCACAAACGTTTTAAAGATAAACTTGGCTTATATATAGGCTATAATGAAAAACTAGCCCATCTGATAGAGGCCGGTGCTGATGTTTTTTTAATGCCATCGAGGTTCGAACCCTGCGGCTTAAATCAAATGTACAGTATGCGCTATGGGACGTTACCCTTAGTCAATCGTGTCGGTGGACTCAACGACACCGTTAGCCATGCAAGCAGTGACGCTATTAACCGTGCCGAGGCCACTGGATTTATCCTGGAGAAGCTCACGGTAAAAAATTTAAAAGAAACTATCGCTTACGCGCAAACATTGTATCGAAAACCACGCAGCTGGAATAAAATTGTCCGTAGCGCTATGTCTCAGGACTTTAGCTGGAACGCCAGCGCGAAAGAATATGTGAGACTCTACGAAATCGCCCTACTTCAGAAACATCACACCGCAAGATGACAGGCTAAATTTCTAGCACCTAGCAGTCCTACCTTGGGAT
Source organism: Thiohalomonadales bacterium (assembly GCA_048061555.1). Classification (GTDB taxonomy): domain Bacteria; phylum Pseudomonadota; class Gammaproteobacteria; order SZUA-152; family SZUA-152; genus JBGMRO01. Next base: position 831 of record JBGMRO010000401.1, read on the forward strand.
TATCTACAATCATCACCGGAAACTGCGGCATCAAGGATTCCATTTTGCTTTTTTGGGTAAACGCAGCCAAAAATGGCCCATCGAGAAAACTTTGTTTTATACGCGGGGCAACCCCTCCGGCGATATATAGTCCGCCCGTCGCCATCACCGTCAGGGCGAGGTTACCCGCTTGCGCACCATAAATCGATAAGAAAATGTCCAGGGCTTCCTTGGCGTTAGTTTCCTGGACCTCATAGGCTAGCCGAGTAATCTCTGCTGCAGAATATTTTTTAGGTAAACCGACATCTTTACGCGAATTTATGTAGCTATATATATTCTCTAGGCCGGGACCAGACAATACTTCTTCAAACGCGACCTGAGCATAACTTGACTGTAAAAACTGCAACAATTCAATCTGTACCCGATTGGTGGGTGAAAAACTGACGTGGCCGCCCTCTGAGGGATACACTTTGTAGCGGTCGTTATGCCAAATCATAAAACCTTCCCCCAAACCTGTACCTGCGCCAATTATTGCCCTAACGCCGGTTTCTATGGGTAGTCCTGCTTGCACCACAAACAAATCATCCTTCTGAAGCGAATCTATTCCGTAACCGATGGCTTGAAAATCGTTGATTAAAACGACACGATTAATACTAAAAGCCTCAGCGATGTCCGTGGTCTTTAAATGCCAAGGTAGGTTGGTGACCTTAGCCGATTCGCCACTCACCGGGCCCGCAACGCCGATACACATTATATCTAAGGCTCCATGATAATTGTTTTCCCGTAGAAAAACGTCTAACAAGTCATCAAAAGAGTTCGCGCCCTGGCTATCATAACGTGATTCCGCCATGCAGTGGCTGCAGTTATCTTCTACTTTTATCAGTTGCAGAATTGTTTTGGTACCCCCAATGTCAGCGGCCAGCACAGTACTCATGCTCATACTCATGCTTATGTAACGTCGTCCATCAGCTCAGCAGAAATAACGCCATCTAGATTCGCTGCAGCGGCTTTATCCATTAACCACAACATATCACCCCGACCCGCGACGCCTTGAATAGGATATTTTTCCGAAACACCCGTTTCAAGCAAAATTTCCGCGATTTTTTCTGATTTGGCGGCACCCGCCACTAGCACCATAATATGTCGTGTATTATTGATAACAGGATAGGTCAAGCTAATACGCCATGAATCTAGGCGTTGCACATAGACCTCGCTTACCCACCGTTTTTGTTCTTCGAGTATCGTCGTTCCCGGAAATAATGAGGCAGTATGGCCATCGTCCCCCATGCCAAGTAATACTAGGTCAAATTGTGGAATATTATTTTCATCGTGAAACAGATGCTGTCTAATTTCGTGTTGATAGGAATCTGCACTGCGCGCCTGTTCTCCTTGAAAAAATGGTACCGAATGAATATTAGTGACGGGTATATCAATATTACCCAACAAAGCCGTAGTAGCCATTAAGTAATTACTGTCAACATGATCAAGCGGCACGCAACGTTCATCGCCAAAAAACACGTCTACCTTACGCCAATCAATCTGTTCACTATACTTTTTACTCGCCATCAGCTGATACAGACTCTTCGGAGTGCCACCACCCGACAGGGCAATAGAAAACTTGCGACCCGAAGCTACCGCCTCGGAATAACAGCGCAACCAATAATCAGCTGCGAACGTACACAAGTCTTCTTTGTCTACTGCTATATGATAAAATATTGTCATATAATCCCCTAAAGTATTGAAACAACGATCAACCTAAGATTAACTTAATGAATTTTATGATTAATATTTTCCTTGACCAAAGAATTTATTTGCCTAATCAGCTGTGAATAGCTATATCGGTCTCGGGCAAATATTTTTTCAACGTGGTTATACAAATCCTGCGCACCGACCACTGGCAATGGTTGATTGGTGGTAACGATGACCGGAATAGAATTAAATCGCTGATCATTCTTTAAGAAACTGACTAATTCAATATTATTTGCTTGATCTACACCCGCATCTAACAGAATGGCCGATGGAACCTCCCGACTTATACTTTTCATTGCAATATTGACATTTTCTGCCTCGCTAGTTTCCCACCCTAAACCATACAGCGACTCATGTAATTTAACTCTCATTTCTTCGTTCTTATTGAGCAACAATATTTTTCCCAGTTTTTTCTTACGAACACAGTTATTGATCGAATTAAGTAGCTGAGATTTACTGATGGGTCTACTAATTTTTTGTTGATGCTGTTGAGAGCCTGTTAAATTCCCGTTTGAGACATCCGACAACAATACAATGGGAACACTCGCGGTGGCGCCATCTGAATTCAATGCACTCCAGAAACGATCTTGTAATTCCGCGTTTGAACCTATATCAAAAAGAATAACATCGGGTTGAATCATGGTTGCTACATCTAAGCCGCGTTTTCGATTATCGACCAGCTCGACCTTGTAGGCCCTTTCATTTAATATATATTCGATTAATTGCGCAGAAACTTTATCTTCAGTAATGACCAATATCGTGCTTAAATATCCCCTTCTCTCCCGACCACTATCCGTGTCTTCTCGACTAAATCTCCTGCCTGCGAGTTCCGCATGAATTCGTTGCTGATTGTCTTCTAACACCGAATCAGTCACTACCGATGGTATCAACATTGTGAAAGAAGCACCTTCGCCACTTCTACTTTTTACTCGCAAGCTACCGCCCATCATATGGCAATAACTTTGACAAATAGCTAGACCAAGCCCGGTACCGCCATAACGTCGGGTCGTAGATACGTCGCCCTGATTAAATGCTTGAAATATTCTATCTTGCTGGTCTTCGGATAGACCAATTCCAGTATCAGACACGGTAAAATCAATAAACTCATCGGCTATTGATTTTTTTCTTTTAACAGTCAAACATATCGTTCCGCATTCTGTAAATTTAGCCGCATTGCTCAACAAATTTAACAAACCTTGTCTTAATTTTGTGATATCCGCTGTAATCTCACCTAAGGTATCATCCATAATGACAGAAAATTTATTATTATTCTTGGCAGCAAGTGGAATCGCAGTATTCTCTACGTCACGTATAAAATCAACAATTTTGAACGCTGCTAACTCTAACTCCATTCTTCCAGCTTCAATTTTTGATAGATCTAATACATCTTTTACCAGCGCCAACAAATGCTGTCCAGCGGAGTAAACTTTTCTTAAGTCTTGCTCATATTGTTTATGGCTATCCTTGCTAGCATCTTCCAGAAGCATTTCAGTATAACCAATAATGGCATTCAAGGGCGTACGTAATTCATGGCTCATATTGGCAAGAAAGAGACTTTTTGAGCGGCTCGCTTTGACAGCCGTGTCCCGAGCTATCGCTAAATCTACCGTTCTTCTCTGTACCACTTCTTCTAAACTATCCTTACTTAACTTGAGTTCGGCTTCGGCCTTTTGTCGTTCGTGATTTTCATTGTTCAAATCAGAATTTTTTTTCTGTAATTCATCGTATAATGACTTGAGCTCCAAGGTCATTTGATTATAACTATCTGCCAGGTCTTCTACTTC
>JBGMRO010000402.1:0-4340 GCA_048061555.1 Thiohalomonadales bacterium
GGTGATATACAAACCGCTATTGTACTTGAAGAAACGGCCACACTAAAAGATCTTGTCATTACGGCGACAGACGCGATAGCTATTTGGGATGAGGGAGACAGCAACGCAGATTCTCAAATTAGGAATTGCACAATTAGAAACAGTAGAACCGGAATTTCAAGTGTGAATGCGTCGTCATTACAGATAATGGATAATTATATTATCGATAACCAGGCATCGGGAATAGAGTTATTTAATAATGTTACGCCCACTTTGATCAATAACCTTATTTCTAACAACGGTGTCGGAATTACGGTGTTTGACAACAGTCTACCGAGTTTTAAAATCTCAACCAGTGGTAGCGGCAATAGAATTCTCGGCAACAAGTCATGTGATTTACGTCATCAAGGAAATCTTACCATAGATACAATCGGTACGATCTGGGATGATGCCGTCTTTAATTTTACCATTGCCAGTAATTGCAGCCAAGGTGAAAATATAGTTATTGAAGGTGTAGGGTCTGCAAATTTTCAATTTATCCCCAATCCTGATACTCCCGTATTCGCAAATACCACTCAGATTACAACAAACAGTCCTCAATTTGGCGAATTGTTATTTGTACAAAAACCCAGCTTTTCATGGCAATATCAAGGTGACGGAATTTTGGCGATTGTGGTTATGGATCAACCTCCAGGAATTGACTCGAATGGCATAGTCAACCGCAATCATATCGTATGGATTTGGCATTCTGGATTACCCACCACAACGCCAAATAGCGTTGATTTTGATGATGGACGGGCATTAGATCCACCATACGATAATTTTAAAAATGTAAGCGCAGCGGCCGCATTACAAAAAGGTAGGAGTTATTATTGGAGTGTTTTGCAATGGGACTCGCAAACATCGACCGTGATTGTTGCATCGAGTGCCTTGAATTATTTTCTGACATCAAACTGAACAGGGATTAATAATCTAAATACTGAAGAAAATTGACTATTTCAATCGGTTTTCTAAATGCTGGAACTGCTATCACAATCTGCCAGTTTTCTAGTCCAGTTCGCAATAATTCGATATTCTGTCGATCCCGCCACAAGGACTTCACCGCCTCTATGCCCGTCGTTGGTATTACTATGCTTTTATACGCTCAGTAGATCGCCTAATTTTCGCGTCGAGAGGCCACATGATACAAGGTACCTGCAATTTCTATCCTGAGTGGTCGGGCTATACGTAGTTAAGAACGTAATAAGATAGCAAACCACAAGACCTGACCCCGACTTTTGAAAAAATCGGTTTCATGAAGAATATGAAGTGGATCTTTCTGACCCTGGTATTTCCGGTCCCTATTGGTTTGTTGCTGATCGGTCTGAGCAACGATTCGGTGCCGCTGGTCGCGGCTGCATTTGCCATTCAATATGTCGGCCTCATCGCAGAACGCTGGTTTTTCTTTGCCCAGGCCAATCATCCGCAGAATTTGTATTATCAGACGATTAGTTAAATGCTACTACGTTAACAAGACAAGTGACACAAATCGGTGGATGCGCTGCGCTTATACCAATGACCGCCGCGCAATCCATTAAAATACCAATATCGGGTTATCCTGCGATGCTTTGTTTATGTTTCTAGCTAAAGCCACTAAGGACTATTTTTCCTATGGATTTTCCCGACTCTAATAAGGTATGAGCGCGCACGAGATTAGCGGCATTTATTTCTCCTAAGTGTTCACGAAGTGTTGATTTAATTTCACCTCTATCCACCATATTTGCTATTTTCTCTAGCAAATTATGTTGCTCTATCATGTCCTTTGTCTCAAAGAGTGAACGCGTAAACATCAACTCCCAGTGTATCGAAATGCTTTTGGTTTTGAATGGCATAATATCAAGTGACTGAGGATCATCAATCACCGCGAATTTACCTTGTGGAGCGATCACTTTCACTATTTCATCAAGATGATTCTCAGTGTGATTAAGGCCGGCAACATATTCCACCAAACCAACGCCTAAAGACTTTAATTCTTCTGATAACGAATTATTGTGATTAATAACAAAATCGGCACCCAACGACTTAACCCAGCTAATTGTCTCAGGTCTTGATGCGCTTGCTATCACTTTAAGTTTAGTCAGTTGCTTGGCAAGTTGAATTATCATCGACCCAACTCCACCTGCGGCACCAATAACAAGTAGCGTACCACTGCTGTTGTTATGCACTTTTAGCCGGTCAAATAATATTTCCCATGCGGTTATTGACGTTAGCGGTAATGCGGCGGCTCGATCAAATGTCAATGACTCGGGTTTTTTTGATACGATTCTTTCATCGACCACATGGTATTCACTATTGGCCCCCGCCCTATCAATTGCCCCGGCGTACCAAACCTCATCTCCCTTGTTGAATAAGCTCACTTGCTCGCCGACTGCGGTAACTGTGCCTGCCGCATCCCAACCCAGTATTTTAAATTCACTATTGCTGGGTGAGACTTTTGTTCTAATTTTAGTATCAACGGGGTTGACCGAGATTGCTTCTATTTTAACCAAGAGATCTCTAGCAGATAGACTCGGAGGATCGATGTCTATGTCTACCAATGCATTTGAATCGGATATGGGCAGTGACTTATAATATGCAATAGCTCTCATTTATTATCCCTCAATAGTGTAATTTACAGGACAGCCATATATTTTCTTATTGGTCCGCACTTATGGCGTATTGCATTTCTTCGGCTATAATTCCAATATTTTTGGTACCACGGCCATACCTCGTATCGGCCTGATCGCCGTACGCTGGTTTTTCTTTGCCCAGGCCAACCATCCGCAGAATTTGTATTATCAGACGACTTATTGAACGCGTTAGCATAAATAGAGTAGGAAGGCTGCTCCTAAAACTATTATAAATCTCGCAAGGCACTATTACAGCTACAGGATTGGCTCATACGTTAGGCCATCAAATCTGGTCGATTTTTGCTAACCCATTGCTTGACCACGTCTAGCAGACTGATCGCTTGTTCAAGGCAATCCTTCATGGCACTATTTGGCACCACCTCTCCGGTATAGTCGCTGACGTTACGTTGCTTACGCAATGCGTCCAGCAATATTATCTTTCTGGAATCGACACCCACCGTTTTGCCCAACAATTGAATCATGGTGCGGTGGTGACCTGGTACACTAGTGAGAGTCCGAAATCCATTGGCTTGCAATGCCACATTGGCCAACTGCATGATAGCCTTGTATGCGGCATCGAATCGGTTTTCACTGCTGACTTGCTCGATGTGTGCATCGGCAATATTACGTTCAGCAGCAGCTAAAAGTCGTTTAATGGTTGAACCGTTCGGCTCGATTTCTTCCAGAGATCTACCGATTAAATTAGCCAAGGTCATTGATTTCTCCCTGGACGAACAACTTAGGTTTAGCCGCTATCTCCATCAAAAAGGCATCCTTGCTCTTTTTCAATAACAACCATTCCTCCCGGCTGAATACCCTCGGATTGACCTCTCGCTGCAATATATTTTGCGCCGAATATAATGCATTCACCACTTCTGAAAAAGACACCCACCCGACCACAATCACGTCAACATCACTAAACTCAGTTTCTTTGCCACTAGCCACCGAACCAAAAACAAAGGCGATGTCTATTTTATGGGCAATCGGTACCAAGGCATCCGCGAGTACATCGGTAATTCCAGATGTCTTGCGTAGTATGCCAGCTAGCTCCTCAAATATTATACAATTGCGGTTCGCCCAGTATTCAAGCTGATTACCCACTGACTCTTTGCAAAGCACCCCCGCATCCGCCAGGCGAGCCAGCTCTTTATGTAGAGTACCCGCAACAGTATTAGTTATGCGGGCAATTTCTCGCACGTGATATTTTTGATCCGGGTGCAACAACAATAAATTCAGCACCCTACGGCGGTAATCTTTGAATAGTAGTGCTGCCAATTTAGACATTATCAACTTATCGTAGCAATTATCACTACACTTGTAGCCTATTTTGCTACGATAATCAAGCTTTCGCTGGAATGGGTATCCACCTTTGCCTTTAGTGGGCTATTCTGTCAACAAAATTGCTATTTCAGAAAAAACGCCCATGGCAGTTAACAATCGGCATCTCCTGCCGAGCTAAGACTTCTTACTCAAAGTACCCTATGCTTAAAGGTATCATTTTGTCCCAAAATAGGCACTTTAAGTACTCTATTCGCCAATATTTAGAAAGAAAGTGGAGATATTACAAAAGGATAGCTTGGTCCGACCCAATGTCCGATCCCAATGTCCAAGGGATGGGCGGGTTAACGTGGTTAAGATCATAGGTCGCTGATGCTTGCCACAACCACTTGGCTTTAGTCATTTCTCTTGGCGGTAAATTTTCAGACTAACCTG
>JBGMRO010000403.1:0-4322 GCA_048061555.1 Thiohalomonadales bacterium
CTTATGGTATTGCGTCTTAAACAACTCCCAGTATTTCGCTTTCCTAACGGCGGGCAGCAGATTGTCCGCCAGGGAAGTGGATTTAAAATTTTTCTCTAAAACATCGGGGTTAAACTGTCCTATTAATGAATTTAATGCTGCACGCAGACCTTCAAGTGTTGCCATTTGATGGGCTTGTAGATCGTCTGTCGCCTCTTGTACGGCTTCTACCGGTGGTAGATAACCCTTGGGTGGTTGGATGAGCTTCGTGAGCGCGTCATCAACATCAATAGAAAATTTCAGCGGATTATTCTGTAGTGGGCGTAATATGGTCATATCCAAACGAAATTCGCCTTTGATATCTGTACGGGTGTCCAGGGTTTGTTTTATTCCCTTGACCAATTCTCTCAACAGTGTGCCTGAGTTATGCATGAAGGTACTAATGGCCTCTGGCGGAATCTCGATTTGCGTCAGCTCAGCACCCACCAGAAACGCGTAAAGTAACTTTTGCTCTTCTTCGCTATAGCTTGAGTTGGATTGTTTTGTTTTGTTATTTTTGTTAGACGTTTTATTGTCCGCTATATCTTTGTGCTGCACATTTTTGTCTGCCGCAGTAGGGGATATTGTCGTCGTAGAATTAGCAGTAGTAGCGGTTTTCTTAGTGATCCTATCGGCACGACGTTCAAGTTCTGATTGCTGCGTATTCACCGTTGAGATCGATTCATTCGGTTCCGGTGCAGGTAAGGGCTCGGGTGGACAAAAAAATTGGTTTTCGATCGAACCGTGTTCAAAATCCTGCCCCTGAGATTCAGTCACGATCGAATTCGGTGGATTGAGAAAATCAAAGTCTTTGGGGATAATATCATCTCTCAACGATTCTGATTTACTTAACAGTGACTCGAGTCCATTAGGTAACTGCGCCGTTTGGCTACCCGATGGATTATCTTGCGAAGGGCGGTTGTTCGGTGCCACTGGGGCCGAATGGGTATGTACCGGTGGGCGCCAACTGTCGATATTATCGTCTACGGGCGGCGATTGGCGGGCAGACAAAAGCGCCGACTTCGGTGGTGCGCTTTCGATGGGCTGCAAAGATATGCGACAATCGTAATTACCCATCTTAATGGAGTCACCGTCGTTTAATGGGATCGGCAGAGGCCCCATGGGCTCTGCTGCATGATTTAGCGTGGTACCGTTGGTACTTTTATCACTCAGAAAATAGGCATTGTCCCTAAAATTGATAACGGCGTGACAGTGGGAGATTATGCGTTCTGGATCGGGTAATACTAGGTCATTGTCTTTCGATCGGCCGATTGAACAATCGGTCCCGTTAATGGTTATGGATAGATCACTAGGGGGTTGGGACTGATTTGGAAAGCTCACAACCTGAATAGTCAAACTCATTATTAAGTTCCGTTTTAAATCGATAAGAAGTATTCCGGCCTTGGGCGCTATATAATTCTTTTTTATAATATTAAGACTACATGCACAGTTTCAAGAAATTAAAATAAATGCCACCTAACTGATAGAGTGAATATATCTGGATGGTACTACTCGCCGTCCCCATTCATCGTACCCATGAGTATTAATAAATAATGTACCACAAGCTAATTTACAAATTGACCGAAAAAATGAATCCGTCTTTTTTCATGCCAACTATCGCTGACACCTGTTCCCATATTTAGCGCTACCACTGAACCCTCTCCATCATAGTAAATAGATCTGTGCTTTATATATAAAGATTAGTACAGAATACCATGAGTTAGCAAGTGTGGATGGCATTTTGACATTGATACGGATGGGGTGTATATACAGAAAAAATCAAACAAAATCTAGCAGCAAGTTTTTTGGTTAATGTTATATAGAGCAAGCGTCAAAAAACGGACACTTGCCTACATCGGATCGAGTATGGTGCTGTGTCTTTACTGCAAACTTCTTCTATTGGCGGCTATAATCTTCGCCTATGATCCATTTATTAATTTTTGAGTTTAACTTTCGAAATTTTAGCTCTATGTAATCGTTCTGAGATAGAATGAAAATATGAAGTCATGTTTTCTACTCGATGACGCGTGAAATTGTTATTGCTCGAAGGTAAGCTATTAGAACTAATGTGCGTATTATTTACCTCTTGTTATAGCTAGGACAAAGAATAGCCAAAAATTTTCTGCTAATATTAAAAGGCAAGTTGCTTGATGACGATCATTAATAAACTTTTGTATTAATTCTATGCTGATAATAACTACGTGGAAATTATTTTGGGGATATCTTCATTCACTATCACGATTAAGTAGAAACAGCGTGACTATATTGCGGCAACTGTTGCGGTAAAGAAGTAAGTGTATGCTGCGTGATAATCGCAATTACTGATTAGTAAGTTAATAATTCCGAAAATCGCAGTAGCTTAGCCGTATCGAAAACTATCGTTTTTACGAAAAGATGGTTGCTTTTAGTTGTTTTACCCTATATGACCAAGAAAGTAGACATGGCCCGATTAGACTTCAACGCATTGTTAACGGAAATCTCCACCGAGTCTCCTTGTGGCGACGATTATAGCTACAAGCCAGCATTTGGTGAAATGGAACGAGCCGCTAAAGGCAAGGCGGCCCAACAAATCGGTAATGCAATCACCTCCGCTGAAGAGTCGGATTGGTCTCAGGTTCAAGTCAAGGCGGTAGACATTTTCCAATATTCTAAAGATCTTCGAGTCGCCGTATATTTGACGCAAGCCTTGTTACATAACCAAGGGTTACATAAGCAAGGCTTTCGCGGATTGAGTGATGGATTGGCATTAATAAAACTAATGCTAAATCAATATTGGGAATCAGTACATCCACAGTTGGATTTCGACGAAAACAACGATCCCACCGAACGTGTTAATGCTCTCGTGTCGTTATGCGATGGCCGCAACATAGAGTTTTTTTCAGCTGTAAGACCAGTTTGAAAGGGTAATGGCGATGAGCTTGATCGATGTAAATAGCTTACTAAAGGAAGTGTCAACTGAACTTCCCTGCGGGAAGGATCTTGAGTACGACCCTGAATTCGGCGAGATGGAGAGGGCGACACAAGGCAAGCCAGAGCAGCAAATTGGCACTACCATCATTGAAACACAAGAGGCGGATTGGCCCGCAGCAAAAGATAAGGCCATTTCAATACTTGGCCGCACCAAAGACCTTCGCGCAGCGGTATATCTTGCACAGTCGTTATTACATATAGAGGGTATGGCCGGTTTTAGAGATGGTCTGGCTTTGATTCAAGGCTTGCTAGAGCAATATTGGGAGACGGTGCATCCGCTACTTGATTCTGAAGACAACAATAATCCAATTTTACGCATCAACACCCTTCTTACGTTATGTGATCCCGATATTGTCTTGCAAAGTATACGCAAAGCAACTCTGGTTAAATCAACCGGGTTTGGACGAATCAACCTGCGTGATATTTTAATCGCCAAGGGTATATTTACACTGCCGAGCAATTCCAAAGAACAAGCCATAGAAACGTCAACAATTGACGCCGCTTTTATGGTAGCACAGCTGGAGGATTTGCAAGCCACCAGCGACGCTATAAGCCAGTCAATAGCAAGTGTCACAGCTATCGAAGCGCTACTGATGGATAAAGTCGGAGCGATGCAGATGGCAGATTTCAGCGCACTGCCAAATTTATTAAAGGAGGCACAGCATATTATGACCGAGCATTTAACTATTCGGGGTGCCGGTGAAACTGAAATCGCCTCTGATGAAATAAATGAGGAGTTGGATTCACAAAAGCCATCTCAGCCGATGAGCGGGGCAATAAACAGTCGAGAGGATGTGGTCAGAGTTTTGGATATGGCCTGTGATTACTTCAAGCGGTATGAGCCATCCAGTCCCGTGCCCTTGTTGTTACAGCGCGCCAAACGACTGGTAGCGAAAGACTTTATGGAAATCCTGCGAGATCTGACACCGGCAGGTGTTTCGCAAGCAGAGGAAATTGGTGGGGTATTAACGCAGAAATAGAATAATCAGTACACCAGTGTAGTGTAGTAATAATCACGCAAAAGGGGATGAAGTACCGTACTGCTGTGTTGTTATGAATGGGCTTCACCTCATGGGTTGAAAAAACTAAGGAGGTGTCTAGTGGCAAAAGCGAGTAGTCAAAAATTTATAGCGCGAAACCGTGCTCCACGTGTACAAATTGAGTATGACGTGGAAGTTTATGGGGCGGAGAAGAAAGTACAATTACCTTTTGTGATGGGGGTGATGGCGGATCTTTCCGGGAAGCAGGATCCTGAGAACCCGTTGCCACCAGTGGCTGACCGCAAATACCTCGAAATCGATGTCGATAATTTTGACGACCGGATTAAGGCAATG
>JBGMRO010000404.1:0-4309 GCA_048061555.1 Thiohalomonadales bacterium
CACTCTTTCGCCAGCTTAGTAGAACCCACGGGTTGACCCTCGCGAATATAACATTCGACCAAACTCTTCAATAGGGCTTGAGCACGCTCGTTTATTTGTGATTCAACCAATCTAAAACTCTTTCTTTATTGACGGCTCGTAGACCGCTTTTTTTATAAAAGCAGATCCATACTATAGTTTAAAGTAAGGGTACCTATAACCTAGACCCACTGATTTTATCACTTATCTCGTATTTCTTTCAAAAAATGCTTTGCAATTAGCCCCATAAAAAGATTCTTAGGTAAACATCGCATCGCTATAGTAGAGAATGCTGATATAACCTGTGTGTCGTATTTTAGCAATGAACACATTAAAATAGCGGACTTTATAATATAATACATTAATGTGGGTTACCGATGGCAAATTAGATACGGCGAGTGAGCATCCGTCCACATAAGTTAGCGATGAATACCACAAAATTAGTTATTACTGCCCAATATCGGTAGATACGCCGCGTTTGCCCACTCTACCGTTTTTCGCTAACGAAGACCCCGCTCACTATTACGCAAAAGACAATGACTCAATAAACTATGACATAGAAAAAATACCTGGGACTGTTATCATTTAAGTAGAGAGTATTATAGGGCATTCTAACAGTTCTGCTACAAACCCCGCATTACGCAATAATAATCACAGATGGAGTTAAATTGGCAATGAGTGAAATAACGAAGGCGCCATTTGAAAAAGTAGGCATAATCACCAAACGCAGAGAACCCGAAATAGTCGTTGCCGTAGCGACAGTCTGCAGTCTATTAAAAGAACTTGGCAAGGAAATCATGTTCGATAAGTCTACCGCAGATACCACGGACTCCGACGAATACCAAGTGGTTACTCGCAGTACCCTAGGATCGACTGCCGACGTCTGTATCGTCATTGGCGGCGACGGTACACTGCTTAATGCCGCACGCAGCTTGTCCCACTTCAATTTACCCTTACTCGGTATCAATTTAGGCCACTTAGGCTTCCTGACCGATATATCCCCCTCGGATATGACCGAAAAATTACGGGATGTCTTCAAGGGTGAATATACAGAAGAACCTCGCGCCCTACTCCACGCCACCATTAGACGAGAGGGCGAATTGATCAATGATAGCTGTGCGTTTAACGACGTTGTCGTGCATAAATGGAACGGCGCACGTATGCTGGAATATGAGACCTACATCGATGGACAATTCATAAACACCACCCGCTCCGACGGTCTAATTGTCTCCACGCCGACGGGTTCTACGGGTTATGCCTTGTCAGGGGGTGGCCCTATATTACACCCTAGCCTGCACGCTATCGTCTTAGTGCCCATTTGTCCACATTCAATGACTTATCGACCTTTGGTGGTATTTGCCGACGCGGAAATAGAGATCATCGTCAAAGACTGTAATCAAGCAGAGGCACAAGTCACCTGTGATGGCCAAATCAATCTAGGCCTACAGGCAGAGGATAGAATCACGATCTCCCGACACGAAAATTTGGTGAATTTAATTCACCCGATGAGTTATGATTACTATTCTATACTGCGGGCCAAACTACACTGGGGAAAACGCTTGACCTAAGGTCTCTACCCTGCTGTTGCGAACCAGCCATTAACTATAGATCCCGAACCTTGATTTCGACCTATGATTTCTCTGATCCAAATACGTAACTTCACTATTGTTAAAGAATTAACCTTAGAGCTAAACCCCGGCATGACCGTACTGACAGGTGAAACCGGGGCGGGAAAATCCATTTTACTCGACGCGTTAAACTTGACTCTGGGTGGTCGTGGGGATGCCAAGTTAATTCGTCATGGTGCAGATAGGGCCGAGGTCACCGTGGCATTTTCGCTGGAGATAACACCAGACGTTCAACAATGGCTGGCCGATAATGAGCTCGCAGACGAAGACAACGATAGTTGTATTATTCGCCGTATTATCAACAAAAATAGTGCGACAAAGTCATTTATTAATGGCAGACCCACCACGGTGCAATCCTTGCGGGATCTGGGCGATATGCTGGTAGATATTCATGGCCAACACGCACATCAATCGTTACTAAAAAGAGATCTGCAGCGTCGCGCACTCGACGACTTTGCTCAACTCGACAGCCTTGCCAGGGACGTAAAATCAAGCTATGTACGACTTCAAGCCCTTCAAGGGCAAAAAACGGCACTGGAGCAACAAGGCAACGAACGCGATGCACGCATGGAATTGCTCGAATATCAGGTCCACGAACTAGATCAATTGGATCTGCAAGACAATGAGGTCGAATTATTGGATTCCGAGCAACGACAGCTTTCTAATATAACCACCCTGAGAGAAGCGGGCGAGCAGGTACTATTTTCCCTTAAAGAGGCCGATGATAATTCGATTATCAGCCAACTCGATACCGCGATATACACACTAGGCCCTGCAGTAGACTCCGATAAAGTATTCGCTAGCGTGCAGCAACAATTAAACTCGGCACAAATCCAGATTCAAGAAGCCACTGAAGAACTACGCCTACACATGGATGGCCTCTCATTCGACCATGAACGTCTAGCATGGATCGATGAGCGCTTGGTCACTATCCTGGACTTATCACGAAAACATCGCATAGAGGGAAAAGAACTACAGGCCTTACAGCAAAGACTTGCCGGCGAATTGAGCCAATTGCGACTATCGAATCAGCAGGTGGGCCAATTGGACGGCGAAATTACCCAGGCATTGCAGTATTACCACACAAGCGCTGCCAAGTTAACCAGCAAGCGTCAAGCAGCCGCTAAAAAACTCTCTAGCGCGGTGACCCATAATTTATCACATCTGGGTATGCAGCACGGAAAGTTTCATGTACTTTTGGAGCCACTGGAGCAGCCGAGCGCTGCGGGTCTGGAACGCATAGAATTCCAGGTCTCGACTAACCCTGGTCAGACCATGGGACCCTTAAACAAGATCGCCTCTGGTGGCGAGCTCTCCCGCATTAGTCTTGCTATTCAAGTAATTACCGCCGGTACTGGCCGTATCCCCTGCCTGGTCTTTGATGAAGTCGATGTCGGCATTGGCGGCGGTACGGCAGAAGTTGTGGGCCGTTTGCTAAAGGATCTCAGTGTGCAGTCACAGGTACTGTGTATTACCCATCAGGCGCAAGTGGCATCCCTGGCACCCAATCATTTATTGGTCAGCAAGATCAGTGATAAAAAATCCACGACCTCTTCCGTGATAAGCCTCAATGAAAAACAACGCACTGACGAAATCGCCAGAATGATAGGGGGTATCGATATTACTGCACAGACACGTTCCCACGCACATGAAATGTTAACTAATGGTCGCAGTATTGAAGCCGAACCGGCGTAATACTAATTTATCTAGTAACGTAACCACTCGCCCTAGTTCACCTGATTCCGTACTGGGTACTGTAACGGTAGGATCACTAGCAGTGCGTGGGGTCAAGAAACAGCGCGAGGCTAAAGCCTCACCTCCAAAAGGGAGGGACTGAACTCCGCAAACTGGGCTGGCTTTGGAGCTGGGGCTTCAGCCCCGGATACGGTTCCTACGCGCTCTCATCTAGGAACGAGAAAGCGCTCCATAGGGTGAGTAGTTACTTATTCTATTTATTTATTGCTTGCCTCTAATTGACACTTGCCACATACCCCGTATATGTAGAGACAATGATCGGTCATGGTGAACCCCGCCTCGGCGGCAATAGAACGTTGTCGTTCTTCTATTATTTCATCGACAAATTCCTCAACCCTGCCGCATTTCACACACAAAATGTGGTCGTGATGACCACCATGATTGAGCTCAAAGACCGACAGACCACCTTCAAAATGATGACGCTTGACCAACCCGGCGGTCTCGAACTGGGTCAATACACGGTATACAGTCGCTAAACCGACGTCCTCGCCGTGCTCTAACAGGGCTTTATAGACATCTTCTGCGCTCATATGCCTCACCCCGCTATCTTCCATGATATCTAATATCCTGACACGGGGTAGGGTTGCTTTTAATCCGGCTTCCTTTATATCCTTACTCGGCACTAATTTCTCCGTGGGGTCTTTCCCTTACTTAACAATTAAGGTAACTACTCAGGCAATCCCGGTAAAGCTTCATCTCTGCGTTCAAAAATGATCATTTACACTTGTAAACTCACATTTTTCGCCTTGATATGAAGCTTTACCGGGATTGCCTGAGCAGCTACAAATGTAGGTTATACGCTACTTTGTTGCTAATTTTCCCTATATGGGGGTGAGCAGTTACCAATTAAGCATTAACGACTATTTGCGACGTACTTTCAATTTTATCTGAAAAGGGTAAAATAGCCC
>JBGMRO010000405.1:0-4308 GCA_048061555.1 Thiohalomonadales bacterium
CCTTGAGAATGGCCATGGGCGGTATCGACGACGATGACATCAATACCGGCCTCGACTAATTCGCGCACCCGCATCTCGGTGCCCTCGCCGGTCCCGACCGCCGCACCCACACGCAGTTGCCCTTCCGAATCTTTACAGGCAATGGGATATTCCTTGGCTTTTTGTATGTCTTTTACGGTGACTAGACCGCGTAATTCAAATTTGTTATTGATCACCAGCACCTTTTCGATTCGATGCTTATGCAGTAGTCCAAGAATTTCTTCGTGGGCTGCGCCCTCTTTGACTGTAATTAATCTTTCTTTTGGGGTCATAATTTTTGACACGGGTTCATCACAGCGGGTCTCAAAACGCAGGTCTCGGCCGGTAACAATGCCGACTAGGGACTCGCCGATCACGACAGGGACGCCTGATATATTGTGGGCCTGCGTTAGACCCATGACTTCTCCAATGCTCGTCTCAGGGGTTACCGTTATGGGATCCTTAATGACACCACTTTCATATTTTTTGACTTGTCTGACGTGTTTCGCCTGCTCTAACGCAGTCATATTCTTATGAATAATCCCTATTCCGCCCTCCTGCGCCATGGTAATCGCCAATCTCGCCTCGGTCACGGTATCCATCGCAGCCGAAATTAACGGTATATTTAGCTCAATTTTACGTGTTAATCTTGTTTTAAGCTGTACTTCCTTCGGAAGAACAGTAGAATGAGCAGGAAGTAACAGCACATCGTCGAACGTAAGTGCCTCTTGAGATATTCGCATTTTAATTTTCCCCGCATAGCCAATTGAATGGGAACGCATTATAAAGATTGACGCGTACCGGGTAAACCGGTAGCTTTAGCTCAATTTTGTACTATTTTAATGAATACAGGTTTTTAAAATCGTAAGCTTAGTATACTTAGAGGCTAGACTAGATCTCTAATTGTCTAAATCTTATGAAATATTCGATTCTTAATAGTATCTAATTTTCATAAATGTAGCATGTTAGAAGCTGCAATAAGCAGAGACAATATCATATAATTTATTGGCAACCCTGATAAAAAGAGAAGAATTCTCCAGGTTTCCAGATCGACACAAAACGACAATCATCGGAGGAGATGTAATGAAGAAACTAGCGTTAGTAAGCTTGGCCGTATTTGCCATGGGTGGTTGCATGACTGATGGAGGTGCTATGGAGACCTCTGAAGCCTCGGCGAATGCCGATTCTGTAAAAATGGCAATTAAAGCTGCTGAAGATTCCATAAAAAAAGCTAAATCTGCTGGTGGAGAATGGCGAGATTCAAAATCTAAGTTTATCAAGAAAGCCAAAGCAGCCTCAGCTAAAGGTGACTTCAAAACAGCCATGAAACTGGCTAAACAGGCTAAATTTCAAGGCGAAATGGGGCTACAGCAAGCCATGGAGCAAAAATCTGCTAAGCCTTGGTTATTTTGACCCTGTACTTTACACTGAAAAAAAGCAGGCATTAGCCTGTTTTTTTTTGGGCGCTTTCCGTTTAAGATCCTTTTCCTTTGAGAGCAAGCATGCCTACTCGTGAGATCTACACGGTATCCGGTCTCAACCGCCTCACCCGCGCTTTAATTGAAGAGGGGTTTCCATTGATCTGGGTCGAGGGAGAGGTTTCAAACCTGGCACAGCCGGGTTCTGGGCATATTTACTTTACCCTTAAAGATTCGGGCGCTCAGGTCCGCTGTGCGATGTTTCGAATGAAAAGACGCCTATTGCGCTTTGAACCCGAGAGTGGCATGCAGGTGCTGATCCGGGCCAAGGTCAGTTTCTATGAAAGCCGTGGCGAGTTTCAGTTGATCGCCGAGCATATGGAACCTGCCGGCGATGGCCAGCTACGGCAACGCTTCGAACAACTCAAGTCAAAACTGGCGGCAGAAGGTCTATTTGACCAAGGGATCAAGCTAGATATCCCTAATTTTCCACATCAGCTCGGGATTATTACTTCCACGACTGGTGCCGCGATTAGAGATATCATCAGTGTATTGGCCCGACGCTACCCAAACTTATGCCTGGTTATCTATCCGGTATCGGTACAGGGGGCAACTGCTGCTGCTGAAATTGTACAGGCATTAGATACAGCGGCTGCCCGAAACGAGTGTGATCTCTTGCTCATTGCACGTGGAGGCGGTTCTTTAGAAGACCTGCAGGCCTTTAACGAAGAAATCGTCGCTCGGGCGATGTTTGCTTGCACTATCCCCATTATTACCGGGGTCGGACATGAAGTCGATTATACCATTGCTGATTTCGTCGCCGATTTACGCGCCCCGACGCCCTCAGTTGCCGCTGAGTTGGCTAGTCCCGATCGTCAAGACTGCCTCGAATCTTTGTCTCAACTGCATAACCGCCTTTTACAGGCCATGGCAAATTGCAGAAAGACACAATACCACCTGCTCGATGGGCTGCACCGACGACTGCAACATCCCGCCAGGTTATTACAACAATCGGCACAACGTATCGATGAATTGGAGCGGCGTATCCTGCATAGCCAACAAATGCGATTACAACTGGCACAAAATCGTCTACAAACGCAGGCAAGTCGTTTGATGGCACAAAGCCCTTTACATTTTCTGCATTTAGCCCAGCAAAAGACGGTTGCAATTAACCATCGAATTAATGCCGGTATCACCACTATATTGGTTAAAAAACAGCAACAACTGGCGTCCCTAGCACGTGCGCTCGATAGTGTTAGCCCTTTGTCCACTCTGCATCGGGGATTCGCGATAGTCAGCAAAACTGATAGTGGTGAAATCGTAACCGATGCCCGTCGATTGAAGATTGGTGAACAAATAGGCGCTCGATTGGACACAGGTCATTTCAAGGCCCGCATCGAATCCATCGATGATTGCTAAGCGAAGCCCCAATATATCCTTGGCCTATCAATTTTAAGCTTTTTATTTCTAACCCTTTATTTCTAAGTAATGCGACTTGAGTATCTCTGCCTTACCGTCCATGCACTATACTTGAACCTAAATTCATCAGTTGAATCTACTGCGGACGCCTAATGCACTGAACCTAAGCTATTTTTTTCTGATTGTAGACTCACCCGTAGGGGGACTACGCGATCGCCTAAAATCAGAAAAAAATAGTTTATCTTCAGCACCTTAGTCGCCCTCGCTACGATCCAACTGATGAATCTAGGTTGAAGTTTTCAATTCGTGGTTGCCCGTAATGAAACAAACAAAACGACTCGCACTCAATTTAACTGAATCCAGCGGTATTATGCATAGCCTATGGCTTATCTGCCTAATCCTAATTTTTGTTAGCAACCCCAGTCAGGCCATCAGCATACCCAAAAACGACCCGGTCCCGGGCGGCATTGCCTGGGTAAAACTCATCGATAAGACTGAATTACCCCCCACGGCCTTCTTCAATGATAAGCAGGTCATGGTTGTCGCTGATCCGGACAAGGTATGGCATTGGATTGCCGTCGTCGGCATCCCGCTTGAGACCGAGGCAGGCCGACAGCAATTGAAAATCGAGCAGGCCAGCGGCAGTAGCACCCTTGCATTTGAAGTCAAAAAACACAGCTATAAATCACAGTACATCACGCTAAAAAACAAACGTAAGGTTAATCCCTATAAAAAAGATCTCGAAAGAATTATAAAAGAAAAAAAACTCATTCTCGAATCACTGCAACATTGGAGTGAAGCACCGAGTCTAGCGCAACCCTTTATACTCCCTGTAACGGGTCGCCTTAGCAGCCCCTTCGGCCTACGTCGATTTTTTAATAAGCAGCCACGCAAGCCCCATAGCGGCATCGATATCGCAGCACCACAGGGAACGGCTATCGTTGCGCCTGCGGCAGGCACGATCATTCGTACGGGTAAATATTTTTTTAACGGCAATACGGTCTTCATTGACCATGGACAGGGGCTGGTGACTATGTACTGTCACATGTCGAAAATTAAGGTCAAACCCGGACAAAAAGTGAAACAAGGCCAAACCATCGGTGCGATCGGCAAGACCGGCCGTGTAACCGGGCCTCATCTACATTGGGGGGTGAGCCTAAATGACGCTAGAGTGAATCCAAGCCTGTTTTACGATGATATAGACAGCCTGCTGAAAAAAGGGAAAAAATCCAAATCTAAGCGGAAATAGCCGGTTTCGCGAACTTTCTTCACCTTCAGCTTGATCCTAAGCACAAAGCTGGGTATGGTGGCGCATCTTTGCCACTGCAATGATACATAACCACCATGAGAGCCCTCGCACAACGCATTACCCTTTCAAAATATTTCGATTTTTTTATAATCGCGCTAATCGTCATCAACGGTATTGTTCTCGGATTAGAGACTTCACAGACGC
>JBGMRO010000406.1:0-2852 GCA_048061555.1 Thiohalomonadales bacterium
GCACTACTATAGATGCGTGGGTCATTTGCATTTAGTCCGCAATCCTGACCCTCGGTATTCATGAGCACGAAACGCGCCGCGTTCCAGAGTTTATTGCAGAAATTGCGATAACCTTCGACACGGTGTAAGTCAAAGTTGATGTCACGTCCCGTGGATGCCATGGCGGCAAAGGTAAAGCGTATTGCATCGGTCCCGAAGGCGGGGATGCCATCCGGGAAATCCTTGCGCGTGGCCTTTTCGATCTTGGGCGCCATCTGTGGCTGCATCAGTCCGGTCGTCCTCTTTATGACCAGCTCCTCTAATCCTATGCCATCGATCAAGTCTATTGGGTCGAGCACATTACCCTTGGATTTCGACATCTTTTGGCCGTGTGAGTCTCGTACAAGGCCGTGAATATAGACCTCCTTAAACGGTACTTCACCGGTAAATTTCAGACCCATCATGATCATACGAGCGACCCAAAAGAAAATAATGTCAAAACCCGTAATGAGCACATTAGTCGGGTAAAAGGTCCGTAA
The DNA here is from genome assembly GCA_048061555.1 of Thiohalomonadales bacterium. GTDB lineage: Bacteria > Pseudomonadota > Gammaproteobacteria > SZUA-152 > SZUA-152 > JBGMRO01. The sequence goes on from JBGMRO010000406.1 coordinate 519, forward strand.
GTCAGGAGTCTTATCTGGCCAACCAAGAGTTGAAAACGGCCATAATGCGGAAGAAAACCAGGTGTCGAGAACGTCTTCATCCTGTTGCAGTTGCAGATCCTGGTGCAGGCTATATTTCTTCCGAACCGCTGATTCCGATTTGCCGACATAGATATTGCCTTCGTCATCATACCAAGCCGGGATTCTATGTCCCCACCAAATTTGGCGGCTGATACACCAGTCTTGAATATTTCGCATCCATTCGTAATAGGTATTTTTCCAGTTGTCGGGTACAAACTTAATATCACCGGCTTCTACCGCTTGTATGGCGGGTCCGGCCAAGGGTGCGATTTTGATAAACCACTGATCGGTTAGCAGTGGTTCGATGACGGCCTGGCTACGGTCACCACGGGGTACGGTAAGGGTGTGTTTGTCGGTTTTCTCTAACAAGGCTTGCTGTTGCAGATCGGCGATGATACGTTTTCGCGCCTCGTATCGATCGAGACCTTGATAGGCTTTTGGGCCATTTTCATTGATGCGGGCATCCGCCGTAAAGATATTGATTTGCTCCAGGTTGTGCCGTTTGCCGATTTCGTAGTCATTGAAATCGTGTGCCGGTGTTATCTTGACACAACCACTACCGAACTCTTGGTCGACATAGTCGTCGCTAATCACGGGTATTTCACGATGGGTGAGCGGTAGTTTTACCATTTTACCAATAATATTTTTATAACGCTCGTCTTCTGGGTGTACCGCGATTGCTGTATCACCTAACAGGGTCTCAGGACGGGTAGTCGCTACGACTACGTAGCCGTCGCCATCCGCTAGCGGATAACGCATATGCCATAAATGACCTTGTTCCTCCTCGGAAATGACCTCCAAATCAGAGACTGCAGTATGTAGCACTGGATCCCAATTTACCAGGCGTTTGCCTCGATAGATGAGCCCCTCATCATAGAGTTGAATGAAAACGTCTTTGACTGCGGCCGACAAACCTTCGTCCATCGTAAAACGTTCTCGCGACCAATCTAACGATGAGCCCATACGCCGTAGTTGTTGGGTAATTGCGCCGCCAGATTGTTCTTTCCATCGCCAGACTTTTTGTGTGAACGCCTCACGCCCTAAGTCGTGGCGGGTAATATTTTCTTCCTTTAATTGTCTTTCGACCACCATTTGTGTCGCAATGCCGGCGTGATCGGTGCCTGCTTGCCACAAGGTATTGTGGCCCTGCATACGATGATAGCGTGTCAATGCATCCATAATGGTATCTTGAAACGCGTGTCCCATATGCAGTCGGCCGGTGACATTGGGTGGTGGGATCATTATGCAGTACGTGGGGTCTGCCACCGTGGAATTGTTTTCACTAGCGTCGTCGCTCGTGTTAGAAGGGGAGAAATATCCTTTTTCTTCCCAGGTCTTATACCAGGATTGTTCTATTGAATTCGGGTTATAGGTTTTTTCCATCGAGGTCTTTTTTATATTGACTAGGTTAGTGGTGGTATCAAGATTAGATTATACACTTTTAGGACGGGTGTAGAAATGTAACGGTATTTTCTAGTCGATCTCAGATTATGTTGTGAGATTCTGGTTCGTGGCCTTTGTCTCGGTAGAACTGAAACCGACAACGTGCCTGCTGACGTATAACGGGATCCGCACTGACGACTTCGGTAATTCGTTGATAACGATCAAAATAGCCCGGTATCTCTGTGCCTAGATTAACCAGAACTACAGGAGTTCCCGGGGTCACTATTCTGTCAGAAAAATCGCTGCCGATGAGAACTGGGCTAGTGACACGGTTTGCATCGTACAGCTCGTGGGGAATAAAACTCCCGTCTCGAAATGTCCACAATAGGTCGTCTATTTGTTGCGATATTCGTGTATCAGTAGTCAGTACATCGAGAGAATATTGATTATGGTACGCTTTTTCGATGAGCTTACAGGCGAATCGGAGGCGGGCCGTCGAGGAGGGGTCCTCCAGGACATAAAAATCAACTTTTGGCATATTTAGGACTGCGCTTGGCTTGTGTTTGCTTGGAAACGAATATTATACATAAATGGCGATAAATATTTGTACGCAACCTGATTTAATTATGCTGCGGGAGCACTGCTAGCGGCCCCGACTAACTAGCGACCCGTTTTTTCAGCAGCACGGTCGATCAGATATTGTGTCAGCAGTGCAACTGGCCTTCCGGTAGCCCCTTTGTGAGTGCCGCCTTCCCAGGCTACGCCGGCAATATCCAAGTGTGCCCATTGTAGTTTTTTGCAAAATCTGGATAAAAAACACGCAGCGGTAATAGCGCCACCACCACTCGTAGCGATATTGGGGATATCGGCGAAATTACTCTTGAGTTGATC
>JBGMRO010000406.1:2952-4308 GCA_048061555.1 Thiohalomonadales bacterium
CACCACCACTCGTAGCGATATTGGGGATATCGGCGAAATTACTCTTGAGTTGATCTTGGTATTCCTCCGTCATAGGCAGGTTCCAGGTCCTATCCGAGGCCTTGATTCCGGCATTAACTAGGTCATGGATAAGTGGATTATGATTGCCTATGACCGCGCTGGTATGGTGGCCTAGGGCAACGACGCAGGCACCCGTAAGGGTGGCAATATCGATAACTTTATCGGGCGAAAATTGTTCACAGAAAGTCAGTGCGTCGCAAAGGATCAAGCGGCCCTCTGCATCGGTATTGAGAATTTCGATGGTCTGACCTGACATACTGGTGACTACGTCGCCCGGATTACAGGCATTACCGTCGGGTTTGTTTTCACAGCTGGGTACGATGCCGATGACATTTATGGGTAAATTTAAGTCAATACAAGCAGTTAGAGCACCAAAAACACTTGCGGCGCCGCACATATCGTACTTCATTTCGTCCATTGCCGCAGAAGGTTTGATTGAAATACCACCGGAATCAAAGGTAATACCCTTGCCTATCAATACTATTGGAGGCTCTTTTTTGGCGGCCCCCTTATAATCCATAACAATAAATTTTGGCGCCTGTCGACTGCCCTTGGCGACGGCGAGTAGGGCGCCCATGGCCATGTCCTCCATAGCCGACTCGTCGTGGATAGTGACATCGACATGTTTTCGTTTGCCGAGGTCTTGTGCGTGTGAGGCGAGATAGGTCGGTGTGCAAATATTAGCGGAGAGATTAGCCAGATCCTTGGCTATTTTTACCCCATTTGAAATGGCCATACCTTCTATGATAGCGGTTTCCCCTATATTTAAATCGCTACGTTTAGGTACACTAAAGACAAATTTTCGCAATGGCCTACGGTTATCGGTCTTTTTCGATTTAAGCTGGTCAAATATATATAGGGCGGCGGTCGTATGTTCTACTGCATGGCGTATTTTCCAGAAAGTATCACGTCCTTTGACGCTAAGCTCGGTAAGATAGCAGACGCACTCCATTGAACCCGTATCATTTAGCGTATTCGCGGTGTTAGCAATAATTTTCCGATACTGAATATCACCCAGTTCCCTTTCTTTGCCACAGCCGATAAGCAATAATCGTTCTGCCAGGGTATCCGGTATATTATGTAACAGTAGTGTCTGGCCAATTTTTCCTTCTATATCACCCCGGCGAAGCAGGCTTGATAGATATCCATTCGTCGCTTCGTCGAGTTTCTCAGCCGCTGCACTCAGGCGACGTGGTTCAAATACCCCCACCACGACGCAAGCGGTGCGTTGTTTATCTGGACTACCACTTTTTACGCTAAAATCCATGTAATCTCCCTGTATTTACTGTTACGATA
>JBGMRO010000407.1:0-4308 GCA_048061555.1 Thiohalomonadales bacterium
GTAATACTCTTGCACCAGAACCCAATTTGTTGCGCGATACCACTTGTTTCTTGACGGCCACTTCAACAATTTCTTGTTGTAAGATTCGATTTTCAACCAAAACCTCACCAATTTTCGATTTTTCACCCAGCGGTGGTTTACCCTCGCTTTCGCTTTGCACTTTTAGTGCCTCATCTAATTCCCGTTGGGTTAGCGCACCGCTAGACATAAGAAGCTCACCCAACTTAAGACTCTCATCATCCTGGGACTCGATCAGCTTGACGTAGTCTGTAATTTTTGCCTGTGGTGGGAGTATATGAATGGTGCTCAAGTCTCGTACAAACTCAAAAACTTCTTCGATTTTTTCTTTGCTCTCGTCACTGTGGAAATCAATTTCAAAACCCAGGTAACAAAGCTCTGGATTTAATTCGGTATACTGCGGTAGCTTGTTGAATACCGTCGTAATACTGACAATTTCGCCAATTTTTTGTAGATAGCGTATAAATGAGGAAGGGTCCATGCCACTTTGCAGCAGGGTCGGATCAAATCGCAACGAAATATGCCAATTTTCTGATGTAACTGGCTTGTCAGCTGTGATGCTCTCAAGTTCATCTATATTTTCATTTATGCTATTCGTAGGAGTGGTATCCAATTCCTGATTATTGTTCTCTTCTGGTTCTGTTAGATACCGCTGAAATTGCTCAATCAGACGGGCATCTTCCAGCAGGGTTTTATCTCCGGGATCTTGTTTTAAAACTGCTGCATCTTCGACCAGAACTCCCATGTGGTCTTTTGCTTGTAACAACAGTGCGACTAAATCAGTGTCAATTTTCAGTTCTCCGAGACGCACGTTATCGAGAACATTTTCAACGATGTGTGTAAATTTCTCTATGAAATCAAAACTGAAGACACCCGCTGTGCCTTTCATCGTGTGTGCTGCTCGAAAAATGGCGTTTATATGGCTTTCGTCTTCCGGGTCATTTTCCATCGCGAGCAATGCCTGCTCCATGCTCTCTAAAAGTTCATGTGCTTCTTGTACAAAAGTATCAATCGCGCTATCGCTCATATCGAGAACCCTTAGTTATATTCCGGTGACTTGTTTTTTTAATTTACTAAAACCATCGGATCGCCAAAAAATGAACAGAGGTCGTATAAATCAAATATTTCGACTACAACCGCGCTATGAGATACGATTTTTAGTTCGCGGCCGGTATTTTTAAATTCCAGTTTTAACTGCATTAAAATTTGCACACAGGATGTATCAATTTCAACGACATCGCTCATATCAATAGTCATTGTCTGGCATATATTTGGATTAGTATATTGTTCGAGCTTATTTTTAAGTTCTCCGGCAACGTAAATCGTCAATTCACCGTTTAACATAAGATCACCGTGACCATTGCTAATTCGTTCTTGAGCAATCATATTATTTTCCCCTGCTAGGCACGTCGTATTATGCTGCTACAAGCTTTGATACCGCATCTAACATTTGTTCCGGCTTGAACGGTTTCACAACCCACGCTTTAACACCTGCCGCTTTGCCTTGTTCCTTCACACTTGCACCGGCTTCCGTCGTCAGCATAATGATGGGAGTAAACTTGTAATTGGCCTTTTTCTTTATCTCTTTGACCATCGTGATGCCATCCATATTCGGCATATTGACATCGCTGATTATCAAGTTTATTTTTTTGCCATCCAGCTTGGCAAGCCCTTCAGTTCCGTCGGCGGCTTCTATCACGTCATAACCTGCTCCTTTAAGCGCGATGGCGACTACTTGCCTTAACGAAGCTGAATCGTCGACGATTAAGATTGTTTTTGCCATTCTATATTCCTCTACTAACATTCATTACCGAACAGTTAAAAAAATTCTATTTCTTCGCTTTGAGGACCAGTTGCCTGTCCGCCTTCGTGCATAACAGCCTGTTCACGTGTAACGTAACCCGACTTAAGGTGATCCAATATTTTTTTTTCATCTATCGTACCCGGCCTACCATTTCTGCGATTATCCTGACAGATTTCAATTTCTTTACGAAACACATTAAACGTATTTCTTACGTGCGTTAGGATCTGATTTATACGATCATGAAACTGTAGTGACTGTAGCACATCATATATTTCTTCTTGTATTCCCTGGCTATTTTTATTAAGAATATTAGAAGATTCTTTCAATCCGTCTGTGACGGCTTTAAGTTCACTCAGCACATCGTTGATTGATTCCTTGGCTTCAGATTCAATCAGTTGATCTCCACCAGTCATTTCGTCAACCTGTGCTAATGTTTTTTCCATTGCTGTACTAACGCTACCGACCAAGTTAGATATATCCAGCCCTGTTTTACCTGATTGTTGTGATAGCGCCCTGACTTCATCGGCGACGACCGCAAAACCTCGCCCTAGCTCACCCGCACGTGCGGCTTCAATCGCCGCATTCAATGCCAGTAAATTCGTCTGCGATGCGATTTTTTCGACCGACTCAGCCATATTCTTAAGCTGAGAAACTTGCTCGCCTAGGTTGCGTACTTCCCCAAGCGACTGATTTCTCCTTGTAAAAGATTCGCTCAGTTTATCGGTAATATTTACAAGTTTGTTACGGCTACCTTCAAAAATATCTGCCTCAGTTGACGGATCACCAGCAGCCGCCTCAGCGGCGCGCATAGATGATTCCAGCTTTTCGACCAGCCCTGCAAATTTTGTCGATAAATCTGTCATCGCGGTGTCCATTTGAGAACAAGACTCGTCTATTTGTTTTACTGCCAAATCGGATATCCTTACGACGGTATTTTCAAACTCTATATTAGTATCATCCGCTAGTTTTTGCTTTTCATTATTTGGCTGCTTCTCCTGTTTTAGCGTGTTTTCCATATAAGCGTTAATATAATGTCGCAGCCATAATGCTAACGTTGTTCCAGCCAACGACATACTGGCAGAGATTGCAATGGTGGTGAATGTAAAAGCATACACAACCAGAACAGCACTAACAGACATCAAGGTAAACACTGCAACCAATACAGCGGTAACGGCCGAAGGAGAACTATTGGAATTTGCCATGGACATATTTTCTATTTATTATTTGGATAATTGCTTGCAATGCAATTTATAATCCAGTTTTGATGAAAGCTTTACAATAATCAACATTACAACCTCGTTGATCGCAAATCAGGTACCACGTGGCGAATCCCGGTTTGCGCTTCGCATTTATCTTTGGCAGAGACCATGTCCACATGCAGCCACTATGCCGAAAAAAGCGTTTTCATTCATTTTCCAAAGTCAATTTCTGTTTTTATATTTCTTTTCTCAAATGGTAGAGAATACGAAAAAACGCTCCGGAATTGAGACATAATATTACTAGTGTCCCAACGTTAAAAAGCAAAAACAGCTTAACCCACTGAATTTAGTAAATAATACCAACATTGTAAGCGTTACCGGTTTGAATTTATAAGCCATACATATTATACAATTGGTTTGACCCCTATAATCTCTTCGACAATCCTTTTCTACCGGTTTTTGAATCCAAAGTCACCTATCGTGCACCTATTTGGCCAACATGATGATCAATATAGATTAATATTTGAACAGCTTAAGATAAGGCTGGAAGATTAGGCTTTTCTCAAACAGCGGCAAATATCCGCGGGTTTGGAGTGGCGTATACAACGGGGTGTATTCATATTCGCCGGTCCGGGAAGTTTAGTTGCACACAACAAATTTAAGGGAAACTACCAAGATCATGTGCACTTGCCAAGCAGTGGTGTCACCGTTCTAGACAATTCGATAACGGGGGGTGCGGAATATACTTATGCGGAGATGGGCGACTTGGTGGTGGTGGTTGTTATTTTCCTGGCGAACTGGCCATAAGCGGGATCGGCCATAACAAGGGTCACAGGGTCAGGTCTTGTTTTTTAAATACAAGACCTGACCCTCGCGACTTTACTACATCGCATCCAATCCCTCAGCCCGTAAACGCATAGCATTTAATATCCGAGTTGATAATGGTAGTTGTTGAAACAATTTTTTAAAACTTTTTTTATTAAATAAATCCGCAGTCAAAGCTAATTCGGGTAATACTGCAAAACGTCTATTTTTTCGTGTTGCAATATACAAGATATCAATCACTACTTTTTCTGCACTTGCCTGTAGATAAGGTAACTGTGTTTCACTCCACTCGACCCCTTGCTGCATGAGTTCAGGCTTGATTTGTATGAACTCATATTTCGCTACGGGTGAATCCAAGCTACGACTATGACCTGTCGTGGCGATCTGTATGGATTCGGGAATTTGTGATAATAACCCATGAAGATGTAATGCGGTCAAAAAAGAAACATAGCCCTGTTCTTT
>JBGMRO010000408.1:0-4302 GCA_048061555.1 Thiohalomonadales bacterium
TTCTATTACACGTGATGTATCGGGTGAAGGCGTACAACAAGCCCTATTAAAGCTTATTGAGGGCACTATCGCATCGGTACCGCCACAGGGTGGACGTAAACATCCTCAACAAGAATTTCTGCAGGTCAATACTGCCAATATTTTATTTATATGTGGTGGTGCCTTCGATGGTCTGGAAAAGATCATTAGTGAACGATCTGAGCGTAGTGGTATTGGATTTTCAGCACAAGTACAAAGTAAAGATAATAAAAAGAGCATCGGTGAGGTGCTCGAGAGTGTCGCACCAGAGGACTTAACCAAATATGGTTTAATTCCAGAGTTTGTAGGTCGTCTTCCTGTCATTGCAACGCTAAAAGAGCTCGACGAAGATGCCTTGGTTAGAATCCTCACTGAGCCCAAAAATGCCATTACTAAACAGTATTCTAAGTTGTTTGAGATGGAAGAGTGTGAATTAGAGTTCCGCAACGATGCCTTATTTGCCGTCGCGCGTAAGGCGATGGAGCGTAAGACGGGTGCACGCGGCCTGCGTTCGATATTGGAATCGGTATTGCTCGATACGATGTATGATTTACCCTCAATGGAAGGTCTTAGTAAGGCGGTCGTCGATGAAGACGTCATAGAATCGAAATCTAAACCACTGTTAATTTTTGACGGAGGAGAGCGGTCTAAAGCTGCATCTGACTAAATCTTAATTAAATTCGACCTATTGTCGTAATACTATACGGCCGTACTTCGAAGCAATAACCATGTGAAAAATCAGGGAAGAGCGGCGTTTTCTTAAATAGGCCGATTATTCGTACTGAAGTTATATAAAAAGATCCGATGGCGCTTAAATTGCTTAATTATTTAGTGCCGGTCCATAAATGAGGATGTTATTCCAAGCTCACTGCTCTAATGCATTTGTTGCATAAGGCCATTCAAGGCCAAAATGGTGCAACGACGAGATTGGGACAATAGACCGTTATATTTGAGTGGGTACTAATTTGGCGCCGCCAATTCTCAAGCCTACTGCTCCCTTGAAGTCTGCGCTTGAAGTCCTCACATATATACTCAATATACAAAAGAATCGGCGCTGAAGACAAGCCACCCTAATGTGTTAACAGGTCTAGATTAGTGAGCGCTAGACTAAATAATGACGGGTACTCTTTTAAGCGAAGTTACTATAGAAAAGGGAAATCTGCATGAGCGACGAAAACAAAGCAATCTCAGAAATTACGGATAACCATATGCAAGTGATGCCGGTGTTACCGCTACGTGACGTGGTGGTCTACCCATACATGGTCATCCCGCTGTTTGTCGGACGCGAAAAATCTATCTTGGCACTAGAATCTGCCATGGATGACAATAAACAAATATTGTTAATAGCCCAGAAAAATGCATCCCAGGATGAACCTGGCGTAGAAGACCTTTATCGTATTGGGACTATTTCCAATATATTGCAATTGTTAAAATTACCCGACGGCACAATCAAGGTCCTAGTCGAGGGTAACGAGCGCGCAAAAGTGCTCAATCTCATGAGTAATGGAGAATTTTTCCAGGCGCAGATCGATACCCTAGAAGAGAAGGGTAGCAATCCTATCGACGATCGCGAAAGTGAAGTATTGATCCGCTCCGTGCTCAGTCAATTCGATCAATACGTGAAGCTTAGTAAAAAAGTCCCCCCTGAAATTCTCTCGTCACTCAATAGTATCGATGATCCCGGTCGACTCGCAGATACAATTGCGGCCCATATGTCTTTAAAAATCGATGAAAAACAAAAAATTCTTGAGATGGCCGAATTGCGCGACCGAATGGAGCATCTGATCGGTCTAATGGAGGCCGAGATCGATCTATTGCAGGTCGAAAAACGCATTAGAGGCCGTGTTAAACGCCAAATGGAGAAGAGCCAGCGCGAGTATTATCTGAATGAGCAAATGAAGGCTATTCAAAAAGAACTCGGCGATATGGATGAAGGTCACAACGAGGTCGACGACCTGGCGAAAAAGGTCCAGGAAGCAGGTATGTCACCTGAGGCAAAGGAAAAGGCCGATGCGGAGATTAATAAGCTACGCATGATGTCACCGATGTCAGCGGAAGCGACTGTAGTGCGTAATTATATCGATTGGTTAGTGAGTGTGCCATGGAAAAAACGATCCAAGATACGCAATAATCTTGGCAAAGCGGAGGATGTGCTTGAGGCCGATCACTATGGTTTAGAAAAGGTGAAAGAACGTATCCTAGAATACCTGGCTGTGCAACAACGCGCTAAAAAAGTAAAGGGACCCATTTTATGTCTCGTCGGGCCACCTGGGGTGGGAAAGACCTCCTTAGGACAGTCTATAGCGCGTGCGACCAGTCGAAAATTTATTCGTATGGCCTTGGGTGGTGTCAGGGACGAAGCCGAAATACGTGGTCACCGTCGCACCTATATCGGTTCTATGCCCGGCAAGATTATCCAGAATTTAGCCAAAACGGGTACACGTAACCCTCTATTTTTATTGGATGAAATAGATAAGATGGCAATGGATTTTCGTGGCGATCCTGCCTCGGCCTTGTTAGAAGTGCTCGACCCTGAGCAAAATCACACCTTCAATGATCATTATATGGAGGTGGATTTTGATTTGTCAGATGTCATGTTTGTCGCCACCTCAAATACGATGAATATCCCTGGGCCTTTGTTAGATCGAATGGAGGTTATTCGTCTATCGGGTTATACCGAAGATGAGAAGGTGAATATTGCAGAACGTTATTTGATTCCCAAACAAATTAAAAGCAATGGCCTAAAAGACACGGAGATCCAGATCGAACAAGAGCCGGTAAGAGATATTGTGCGTTATTACACACGTGAGGCCGGTGTGCGCGGGCTGGAGCGTGAAGTCTCCAAGATATGCCGTAAAGTGGTAAAACAAATATTACTCAAAGAGAAGACCGGCAAGATAAACATCACCAGCGAAAATCTAGCGGAATATCTCGGTGTGAAACGTTTCCGATTTGGTTTGGCGGAAGAAAATGATCAACTGGGGCAAGTCACTGGATTGGCGTGGACCGAAGTGGGTGGCGATTTATTGACCATCGAGGCAGTCATTATTCCCGGCAAAGGAAAACACGTCGTTACCGGGCAGTTGGGTGACGTGATGAAGGAATCGGTGCAGGCGGCAATGAGTGTCGTGCGCAGTCGTGCTACGACATTGGGTATCAATGCCACAGATTTTTACGAAAATCATGATATCCATATCCATGTGCCTGAAGGGGCAGTGCCAAAAGACGGCCCAAGCGCAGGTGTCGGTATGTGTACAGCGATTGTCTCTGTGTTAACAGGCATACCCGTCAAGGCGGGAGTCGCCATGACAGGTGAAATCACGCTACGTGGCGAGGTATTACCCATTGGAGGCTTGAAGGAAAAGCTGCTGGCCGCACACCGCGGTGGGATCAAGACAGTGCTTATACCAGAAGAAAATGAGCGAGATTTAACGGAGATACCAGAAAATATCACCAACAACTTAAAAATCATCCCAGTACGATGGATAGATCAAGTGCTGGAGGCAGCGCTAAAAGAAATGCCAAAACCCTTGAAAGACGGAGAGGCATCGGTAAAACAATCAGCCAAGGATAAGAATGAAAAATCCTTACGTACCCATTAAACGATTTTGGCCCTTAGAGTAGACTGCGAAAAAAGTTACAAGCAGTTGATTTCGTAGTAGAATCGCTCTAATGGGTATAGGTGGCAGGCGATATTGTTTTATAAACTAACCGTCCATGTGGGCGGTTGGTTTATATACAAATAATCAAAAACAACAATGGAAAAAGAATCGTATCGCATCGAAAGTCGTCTCCTGATCCCTTGACACGGCTCCGTATCCGTTGGTATAAAGCCCCCCAGTGTTTTTCGCTCCGCAATCTTCACACACTAAAGTACACACAAATCGTACAGATATGCCAGGTGGCGGAATTTAATAATAGTAATATGAGAGAGGTATGCTTGAGTGAATAAATCAGAATTGGTTGATGCGGTCGCGGAAAGTGCAGAATTGTCTAAGGCAGCGGCTAGCAAAGCAGTAGATGGTTTTATTTCGGCAATAACCGGCGCATTAGCACAGGGAGATCAAGTGGCATTAGTCGGATTTGGAACCTTTTTAGTGCGTGACCGAGCGGCACGAACAGGCCGCAATCCTAGGACTGGAGAGGAGATTCAGATACCTGCGGCAAAGAATCCTGCTTTTAAGGCTGGTAAAGCCTTGAAGGATGCCGTAAACTAGCGCGCTTTCTAGGGGTGCTTAGCTCAGTTGGGAGAGCGTCGCCCTTACAAGGCGAATGTCGGGGGTT
>JBGMRO010000409.1:0-4276 GCA_048061555.1 Thiohalomonadales bacterium
TCCCGATACCAGCCGCCTGGACGAGACGGTGGGCTACGTGGTGATCGAGGCAGGGTTGCAGAGCCTGGGTGGTCAGACGCTGCTGGCGGGTCTGGGTGCCGACATCGTGGAAGGTGTGACAAAGGCCGCGCCGTACAGTTACAGCCTGAGTGGTCTGAGCACGGCGTCGACCGCGGTGGTCAGCCAGGTGGCGATGGACGGAACCGATGGCAGCTGGGGTCTGTTGACCGGTGCCACACCGGTGAGTGCAACGACGCTGGGTGTTGCAGTGGACGAGGACCAGTTGGGCGATGCGGAGCGCGCGCACGTGACGGAGCAGGTGGCGTACCTGGTCTTTCAATAAGTTATGTTTACTTCCAAAAGAATAAAGGGGGGGCAACCTGGGTTTGACCTTTACGCAGGATGTTCGCTGTGTGCCTGCATAATGATAAGTAACGGGGGAAAAGCTGCATATGGACGAAATTAAGGCAAAATGCATCATATTGCTTTCTACCAAGTCGTCCGGTTCCAGCGCGCTGCAAAACCTTATAAGCCGTTCGAAGCGCGTAAAACATGTAGTCAAAACGAGGCATGGTCAGAATGAAACCCTTTATTGGGCCAAAGCGGCATCCGTGCTCAATATGCCGCAATACGATATGTTAGATAGTGAAGTACCGATCCTGCCTGGCAAGGCGAAATCAGATTTACGTAAATTGCTCAGTGATAATGCCCCCTCTTACCAGCAGCCAAGTGATGACCATGACCTGATATTCGGTGGATGGAAGTCCTTGTGCTATGAATTCGCACCAGTGCTGTTCGAGAAATCCCCCCATCATCTGCATCAATGGTCTGCGCTAGAACTCATTAACAGGTGTGTGGACGAGTGTCCGAGTATTGATTTCCTGATAATCGGTTTAGTACGAAATCCAATGGATACCATATACTCCAGATGGAGTTTAAATCGAACAATGCCCGAGAAATACCAATATGAGTGGCTGCAGGCCTATAAAAATCTATTGGAATTTAAGAAGGTGGCAAAAGCGCCAGTTGCGATAATCAGGTATGAGGATATGGTCAGTGATGCACAGACATTAAAGTCTATATATGATTTTATCGGTGACCCATCCTCTCTTGGGGAGGATAAATATCTACACAGACGTTCAATATCCAAGTGGAAAACTGATGGCCGGTATGGATTCCAGTTGTCTGACGATATTATGGAGCTTGCTATAAAGTTCGGATATAGCGTAAATGAGATGACTAACACAGAAAAATCAATATGGCCAATACACAAATATGCATCAAGAGCGTTTTATCAAACGTTAGGGCCGGTGAGGTCGCTTCGCAGGTTGTTGCGAGCTGGTTTGCAGTTTAAGGGCCGAAATGCAAAAACTGAATAAGGTTTTGTCAAAGTTGGTTTTTTCAATATGAGAGCGCAGCACGAGAAAACCATTTGCATTCTCATGCCAGTGCACTGGACACACGCAATGGGAGGTGCGGAATATCAGATCAAGTGTATTATCGATTTATTGAAGCGGTCCGGTCAATATAAAGTATTCGTATTAACAAGGCATGTTAACCCTTCATACAAGCCGAATGGATACAAGATAGTTAAAATTCGTAATTTGTTCGGATTCTCTCGCGGACGTTACATTTTGGATGGGCCTTCCCTTCTGAATGCGCTCCGAAAAATTTCGCCCGACGTCATCTACCAACGCTTCGGGGTAGCTTATACCGGTTTCGCTGCCTGGTATGCGAGGCACTATGGCAGTAAATTTGTTTGGCATGTCGCCCATGATGATGATGTCACCCCGTTAAGCTCCCATGGGGTAACAAAAGCCACAGGAGGAGGATTCGTAGAGAGAAAGCTTATCGAATATGGCATTCATAACGCGCACGATATCATTGCGCAAACCACCGAGCAGGCTCAGTGCCTGGAGCGCTATTATCATAGAAAACCCTCTGCTGTATTGGGAAACTTTCATCCGATACCAACGGAGCACATCGAGAAATCAAATCCGGTTAATGTGGTGTGGGTAGCGAATATCAAGCCCATGAAACAACCAGAGATTTTTTTACGACTAGCTGAGGATATTGGGGTTAGTCGCGACGTAAAATTTATTATGGTTGGTGCATTGAGTAGCAGTCGCTGGGCACGAGGGCTCAAGAAAGAGATAGACAATGCCGCGCATGTTAGTTATTTGGGCCGGCTCACACAGGATGAGGTTAATCAGTTGCTCGCACGCAGCCATATTCTCGTCAATACTAGCGAGCGAGAAGGATTCTCTAACACCTTCATTCAAGCATGGATGAGAAAGATGCCAGTGGTAAGCTTGACAGTAAACCCTAATAATCTCTTTGAGGACCAAAAGATAGGGCTTTGCTCAGGCGATTATCAGCATCTAAAGAACGATGTCCTTATGCTTATCGAAGATAGGGAGCGATGGGGGCGCATGGGCAGCGAGGCGCAACAGTATGCGTTCGAAAAGCATTCGGAAAAAGAAGGAAAAAAACTCTTGGCATTTCTTTAATACAGAGCCTGTTGATCGTACCCCTAATTTTAGGGGGCTTTTCCTGGTCGAGTGGGTAGATTACCGTATGGCGATATTTATAGTTCGGGAAATTGGAAGTATGTATGTTGCTATGCCGCCCTACGTTAAACGTTGCAAAAAACCGCTCTAACTGTCTCTCGCTTTCTGGCCTTCTCTACATAAGCAATTCGGCGATGTTCGCATAAACACTCAGATGAATAAGATCGTCTACCTGCTTTTCATATCGATATTTTCACTTGAATACTTGTATGAGGATGTGGGTTTGATCAGCCGGTATTTTGCGTTACTACCAGATGTTCTGTCTGGGTTTGTTCTAACATTAATTGTCATGCAAGTAGTTGCAACCAAGCAGTTAGTGATACCCGAGAAGTATATTATACTTTTCAGTATTTTTTTGATCCATGTTGTTTTCGGGGTTATTTTGAACCAGGTTGATGTGGGTGCGATCTTCGCTGGGTTGCGTACGTACTTCAGATATGCACCAATTTTTTTGTTACCAATAGTCTTTCCGGTCTCCGATGCTGAAATACGGGTACAGCTTAAGTTTCTATTGCTACTAATATTGTTACAGATACCGCTTGTCATCTATCAACGATTTGTCCAGTTTGCGGGTGTCGGTTCGGGCGATCCAATATCAGGGACTTTGACCCTTTCAGGTACGTTGTCGATTGTATTGATATCGGCGATCGCTGTTTTGATTGGCTTCTATCTGAAAAAGAGGTTGAATATCGGGCTCCTAATATTTCTGGTCCTAGCTCTCTTTATTCCGACAACATTAAATGAAACCAAAGTGACAATCATTCTCCTGCCAATTGCCATCACTGTGCCTGCAGTACTTTTCTCTATTAAGGAAAAGCGGGTCATTGAGCTTATTTCAGTGGTCATTGTCGCAGTATTACTACTGGGTGCGTTCGTTAACATTTACGATAAGTCGCCAGGGGGCGGGAGAGGGAAAACGTTTGGTGAATTCGTGCAGGAAGGAAAATTAAATACCTACTTATATCATCAGGAGGGAGCGGACGCTCAAACAGGCGATTTCGAACTACCTGGTCGGGTTGATAGTATTTTGTGGGCTATCGAAAAACTTTCGGGTGATGTGACTAAATTAGCGTTCGGGCTAGGCATTGGCAATGTCTCAAGATCGTTTTCAGAAAAATTTTATGGGACGTACACAGAAAAATATGCCTATCTAGCGCCGCAATTAACCGCATTTAGTAATTTGTTATGGGAAGTGGGACTTATCGGCACATTTCTTGTTTTGATTGGGTGCTATTTTGTTTTTAGCGATGCGCGTCAACTTAGTGGCGTGAACAGCATAGCTGGCGCACTATCACTCGGTTGGATTACGGTGGCTATTATCTACGTGATATGCCTTGGGTATCAAAATTTAATAACCACTAGCGTGATAGGTTTCTTATTCGCGTATTTATCTGGGTATATAGCAGCAAGCCGACAGCGACTTGGAGTTATTGTCAAATCTCCTGCGCAGTAGAAAAGATCAACCGTGCCTGTGACTCGAAGTCGGGGGAAAGGCGCCTTGGAATAAACGGTTACTCACAAATAAAGTGCTTGTGCCAAATATGGAAATTTATCAGTTTTTTTGCAAAAATCTCGTATCCTTGCGTACAGAAAGGATTCGTCGGTTCGAAATTAAAATATGGATATTTCCGGTCGTTTATGAACGTTGTATCGTAAGCGCACAGTAAACCACAGCCTACCCATCTGACAATATTTATCGCAGGCTA
>JBGMRO010000410.1:0-4276 GCA_048061555.1 Thiohalomonadales bacterium
CGATAGTGAATATAAAATTATAAAGGCCGATTATCGTGCCGTTAGGAAGGGTGCGTATAGCGTAATAACCGTTATCTACAAGGATTTTAAGAAGCATTTTTTATTATTTTTAGTTTTATTATTTAAAACAATATACAGGACAACAAATGTCTGAGCAACCAGATAATACAACGATTGATACAACAGGGCTTGAATTAGAATTAGGTGATTTACTGCATGAGCTAGAAGCATTAGAGACAACTAATGCGTTAGATCATTATGACCCCTACCCGTATCAGATGCGTTTCCATAACGATACGCGGAAGTTTAGGTGCTTACGCGCGGGTAACCGGATCGGGAAAACACACAGTGGTGGGGCCGAAGTCGCCTACCACTTAACGGGGCTGTATCCCGAGTGGTGGGAAGGTCACCGTTTTGATAAACCGGTTGTTGTGGTCGCCGCAGGAAAAAACAACGAAAAAACCCGCGACCTTATTCAAAATTCTTTATTCGGTGACCCTACATCACAAATGTCATGGGGCACGGGATGGGTGCCGAAACAGTTAATTGGGGAGACTATGCGAAAGCCCGGTGTTCCTGAAGCTAAATATCACGTACATGTCAAACATGTGTCTGGCGGATTCTCCAAAGTAACGCTTCTTGCGTACGACATGCCGAAAGAAACATGGATGGGACATAAGGCAGATATTAACTGGTTGGATGAAGAGCCACCCGAACAAATTATGTCGCAAGCCATACGCTCCGTTATTGATACCGGTGGAATAATTTTAATGACCTTCACGCCTGAAAACGGGACGACTGGGGTTGTTAAATTAATGGATACAGAAGACTCGGCTTGGTCGTTACACAAGGCGGGCTGGAAAGATGTTTGTGGCTCCGACTTCTATCTGGACATGGGTAAATATTCGGTTGATTTCAAAATCAAACACCGGCTTTCTGGCGCACCCGGCCACCTCACCGAAGTAAAAATTACTGACGCACTAAAAGCGATGATGCCCCATGAAATTAAAATGCGAAGTGAGGGCGAGCCGGTTCTCGGGTCTGGCTTGGTGTTTCCGTATGCAGAAGACACTATTGCTATTGAGCCTTTCGATTTACCCGTTCATTGGCCTCGAATTGCTGGCATTGATTTTGGCTACACTCACCCGACTGCTGTAGTTTGGATTGCGTTAGACCCTGAGACAAACACGATTTATATCTATGACGTATTGCGTATCGAGAAGCGCGAGATTGTAGAAATTGCGCCGTACATAAATCAACGCGACGGAGGGACAACCCCCATAACTTGGCCGCACGATGGCAATAAACAGTTTGGCATGGGCGACTCAATTCAAAATCAATACCGCACCTACGGGTGCAATCTTTTACCTGAAAAATTCAGCAACCCCCCTAAAGAAGGTCAGCAAGAAGGGCAAGGCGGCATTCAAATTATGCCCGGCATTGTTGACATGGCGACACGCATGATCGAGGGCCGTTTAAAAGTTTTTTCACAGCTAGGAGAATGGTTCGAGGAGTTCAGGAACTATCACCACAAAGACCACAAAATTGTAGATCGTGATGACGACATTATGGCCGCAACCCGCTATGCAGTGATGAGTGTTCGGCATGCAGAGCGACCCGACAAACGTTATTTCAAACCCAAGGTAAAACGCGCAGTTCATTAACCTGAGAGTAAAAAATCATGATGAATAAAAAAGAAAAGATGGGCGAATACACCGAGCATTTAGGCGACGAAGCAATCAACCGTGGTACGACCGGCCAATCACTAAAAGACAAAGGCATGCATTATGACCCGGCGACCGGAAAGCCTACAGGGGGTGAGGATATGGGGTACGAGGGCGAAGGCATGAGTCATGGCGGCAAGGACGATTCATATGAATGATGCGCGAATAGAGAGCGGGGATACTCCCCGGTTAACAGAGGAGCAAGTTAAAAATATTATTCAGCTTGCAACACAAAATAAAAAGCAATGGTTTGACATGATCTATGTCGATGACGATTTAAACAATGATCCGGTAGCGCGGGATTTTATTAAACGTATTGCAAAGGGTTTATTTCAAGACGCAGTAGATGCGGAACTGAGAGAAAACATTCTAAAGCCTACCACTAAGAGAGAGCGAATTAATGGAAGCTATTGAAATTAAGCAACGATACGATGCCCTTTGGGGTATTCGTAAAACGGTCGAGCAAGACTGGGATTTAATAGAAAAGTTTATCGCCCCCTTGCGGGGAGGTAAGTTTTTTCAAGAGCAATCTAGCGAACACGAAATTGACTGGCGACGCGGGCGAGATGTTTTCGACTCCACCGCAATACTTGCTTCTAATACGTTAGCAAGTTCGATTCACGGCGCATTAACCTCTCCGTCTACCCGCTGGTTTAGTTTGCGGTTTCGTGATGATGATTTAAACCTTGAAGACAAAGCTACCGAATGGCTACAAGCCTGTAGCGAACGTATTTGGTATGCCTTACAAGACTCAGATTTTAATTTAGAAGTAAACGAGGCGTATCAAGACTTAGTGGCGTTTGGCACAAGCTGTGTAATTGAAGAAGCCGAGAGCGAAGTGGAGTGGAAAGGTATTGATTTTTCTACGCTCCCGGTGCGTGAGATTTATTTCGAGCAAAACCATAAGGGGCAGATTGAGCATTTTTATCGACGCCTACAATGGACGCCTTTACAGATCATAACCAAGTTTGGCGATAAGGTGCCCGAGCACATAAAGGAGCAAGCCAAGCAGCCCGGCCAAGCGGATCACAAGATTACGGTGATTTATGCCGTGTACCCGCGCAAAGGAAAAGAAGATGCCGACGTGACAAAGTTACTTGCGCCTAAGCAACGACCGTTTGAGTCAAAATATATTATTCACAGCAATGCCGAACAAGTGGGTGAAGTGGGCGGTTATTACGAGATGCCCGCATTCATTCCACGCTATCAAAAAACGTCGGGTTCCATGTGGGGATTTGGCGCGGGCACAATTGCCATTAGCGACGTCATGACGTTAAACGCCGTGGTTGAGCAGCGATTAAGTGCAGCAGCAAAAGCGATTGACCCCCCATCGCTTGTGACGGAGCGCGGCCTATTATCAGACCTTGATTTAGAGCCGGGCGGGTTAACAGTGGTACGTGATATTAACGGCGCAAAACCGTATGAGTCTGGGGCGCGATTCGACGTGACCGAAGGCATGATTTCGGATTTGAGAAACAGTGTTAACCGCATGTTTTTGGTGGATCGTTTAGAGCTTAAAGAATCCCCTGCCATGACCGCCACCGAAGTTAATGCGCGTTACGATTTAATGCAGCGCTTATTAGGCCCGGTGTTTGGTCGCCTGCAATCGGATTTTCTAGACCCGATGCTAGAGCGCACCTTTCGCATTATGTTCCGTGCGGGGCAGCTACCTCCCATGCCTGAAGAGTTAGCGGATGCAAATGCCGAACTCGATATTGAATACATCGGGCCAATGGGTCGGGCGCAAAAATCGGACATGCTGAGCGCAATGAGTCAGTGGATGCGTGATATGGCAGAGCTAGGGGAATTATATCCTGAGTTGCGTATGTTGCCAGACGCACAAGCCTATGGCCGTGAAATGGCAAAAGCCGCCAACATCCCTGCCACGATTGTTCGCTCAAAAGAAGAGGTTGACGAAATGATCAACCAAGAGCAGCAGGCGAAATTACAGCAGCAACAACTTGAGCAAGCAGGTCTGCAAGGTCAAGCCATGCAAGCAATGGGTGACGGTGCTCAAGCGTTGCAAGAAGCAGGTGTGGAGGGAGGGCCACCACAATGACAGACACCTTAACCAATATTAAAAAACGCCTTAAGAAAAAATCCGCACGCATCAACATGTTTATGAACTCAGAGCTGGGGCAAGAGGTAATCAAAGCCCTAGAAGATGAGTTTTATCACGGCGCATTATTTGAGGATGACCCATGCAAAACCGCATTTAATTTAGGACGTCGTGATGTTGTTGTGTATTTAAAAGAATTACAAAATTGGAGAACAAAAGATGAGTGAAGAGCCTAATGCAGATGATTCATTAAAAGACATGTTGCCGGAAAACTGGCGTGATGTTTTGCCGGACGATTTAAAAACGAATGGTGTATTAAGTGGCATAACGTCGATTAGTCAGATGGCAAAAATGACAGTGGATGCAAGGCAGTATGGCAGTAATTCCGTTCGCATTCCGTCAGAAGACGCGACAGAAGAAGACCGGGGCAAGTTCATTACTGACATTGTTGCCAAAGTGCCAACGCTAATGGTGAAGCCTAATCCTGAAGATG
>JBGMRO010000411.1:0-4267 GCA_048061555.1 Thiohalomonadales bacterium
TCGTTGGTTTGATGAATAGTTCGACGGTATTGCGTATTCGATTCGAATTGAATAAAAACTGGGAACTGTATACCGAATCCTCGATTAACCATCGCGGTGCAGAAATCGTTTATACCTTTGAAAAATAAGTTATAGTACTAGGGTTGAAGAATGCCATCTCTAGTCACTGGTTACTCAATTACTGCTGATTCCGATATTCAACGCTAATGTACCCGTCTGCTTGAATGCGAATATCGATATCGTCGTCATGGGCTTTATCACTATGCATAGTTACTCGCTTATAGTCCCATTCCACGATCTTACATCGTCGCTTAGATTCATCATCTCCGTAATCGGTGCGGAACATATTACTGAGTTTAACGCCGGCATTTAGGTAACGTTGTGCCGTCACCTGTGTTGGGTGACAATGTTTGTGGCCCGCTGAAAAAATTACCCATTTAGGATGGACGGCGGCAATAAATGCGCTTGAGTTTCCATTGTCCGCACCGTGATGGGGTGCGATGAGCACATCGGCATCAATGCGGGTTATATGCTTGTTTTTGACAAGATATTTTTCTGTGGCTATAAGCGTATTTTCTGGGGCACCACGCTCCCTACCTACGGCATCGCCAGTAAATAGAATAGATTTTCCTTTATAGCTGAGCCGAATAACAATACTTCCAGCATTACGAGATTCTGCACTGTTCTTACCGGAGATGTTCCACGATTCGGGTGGTCTATAGAACCCGGCTACAAAGGTGATGCGAGTGTCGCCATAGTCAAATTCAGTCCCGGGTTTAATTTTATTGTATTTAAGATTTATCACCTGCGTATTTTTTGTATTAGCTGCGGCGGTAATGCTAGCGTCTACTTTTTTCCAGGTTGCGCTGTTCCTTTCCAGGCCGCCGCGAATAATTTTTTTTACCGTATATTTTTCTAGTATCTTTTTTACTGCACCGATGTGATCGCTATCGGAGTGACTCAGTATCATCAAATCTATCTCGCTATTTGCTGGCACAATAGAGGCGATGGCCTGCATCGTCTCATCGACACCGGTCCAGTGGCCTGCGTCATAAATCATATAAAAATCTCCCGGCATTCTAGTCACGCTAGCCAAACCAGCCCCCGTATCGATTATTCGGCTAAAGACTGCATTGTCTTCCACCAGCATTGCAATAGAATCTGTGGGAATCGAAATTAACAAGAGGAGAAATAAGTAGAATCGCAGTAGTTTCATGGGTTTGTAAGTAAGCGCGCAGGTCCTAGAATAGACGAGAAAGTAAGATTACGTGTGGCAAATGGCCGATTATTCGCTGGGTTGTAGTTTGCGTCAGTAGTGATATTGTCGAGGGATGTTAATAGATATATCGTACAAAATTCAAAATAGATGAATGTATTTACGTAGTTATGGGATAATATGGATCAGAGAGGCGTGGCACTGGCTTATGGGGACACAATGACATCGATACCTGAAAAGAATATTTCGCTTAAGCAGCTTGAAGAACTGTTCGCGAATATAAGAAAGGCGGGTAAATGGAATTTATCGGGTGATTTACTCTGGGGTTATTTTTTTACTCATCATGAACCGAAGCTGCTCGAGAAGGCGTCAATCATTCTACAGAAACGCGGTTACCATTACGTGAATATCTTTATGTCCGATATAGATGATCCAAAAGCGCCAAACCTGTATTGGCTCCATATCGAAAAAGTTGAAACGCATACACCGAGTTCTTTGGATTCAAGAAATGATGAATTTTATTTATTTGCGGATGAGTTTGCTATTGATGCCTACGATGGCATGGATGTGGGGCCGCTGGATTGACAATTTTCTGGGAGGGCTATCATGCAGAGTTCGAATGATTGGGAAGACCGTTACCAACAGGGGCAAACGGGATGGGATAGGGGTGAAGTCAGTCCCAATTTGTTGTATTGGATCGATACGGAGATTTTTGCACCCTGCCGTATATTGATACCAGGCTGCGGTAACGGCCATGAAGTATTGGTATTGGCGGAAAAGGGTTTTGATGTTGTCGCTATTGATATCGCAGAGACGCCGATTGTTAACCTAAAGCATGCACTTAAAACCAAGCAATTAAGTGCGCAGTTAATACAAACCGATTTTTTTACATGGCAATCAGAAAAACCATTTGATGCTATCTATGAGCAAACAAGTTTGTGCGCATTACCACCCGAAAAATGGATCGAGTACGAAAAGTGCCTGCATAAATGGCTAAAACCCTCTGGAAAAATATTAGCCCAATTTATGCAGACTGGACAAGAGGGCGGCCCACCTTTTCATTGTGACATTCGTGCCATGGCAGATTTATTTACAGCGCAGAGATGGCGCTGGAGTGACGAGCATGAGACAACAGTCGTCCATTCAGAGAGTTTGTATGAAAAAATGGTCTTACTTGAGAAAATTTAAACGTATGCATACAAGCCGTACGCACATTCACGCAGGCACATCGAAGGCTCAGTTTGTTAATGCCCGCTGGACTTTTGCGTGGAACTGAATTGCAATGTTAGCTTACTAAAAACGGAGAACAGCATCGATGTGGGATCAAAGATATAGCGAAGAAGACTTTGCCTATGGTACGACTGCAAATGATTTTCTGAGGTCGGAGTATGCACGAATCCCGCAAGGAGGACGCGTCCTCTGTCTTGCAGAAGGTGAAGGTAGGAACGCGGTTTTTTTGGCTAGGCAAGGTTATACTGTCACGGCGGTCGATCAGTCTGCTGTCGGTCTCAAGAAGGCAGAAAGCCTCGCTGCTGAGCACGGTGTCAAGATATCTATGCAAATAGCTGATTTGGCCGACTATGACCTTGGTTCTGAGCAGTGGGATGGTATTGTATCAATCTCGGCACACTTACCACCCTTACTTCGAAAAAAAGTTCATGCTCAGATAGTCAAGTCACTAAAAGATGATGGAATACTTATTTTGGAGGCATACACAGTAGATCATCTTGACAGAGCTGGCATTGGCGGACCGCCATCATCGAGTAAAGAATTATTTATGTCGCTCGAAACATTACGAGTTGAACTTGTCGGTCTACAATTTGATATTGGGGATGAAGTAACCCGAGAGCTGTCAGAAGGAAAATATCACCAGGGCGAAAGCGCGGTTGTACAAGTGGTTGCATGTAAAGCGGTAGAAGCTTAATCCTAAATTCATCCCTACAATATTTTATCCAGCATGGGCGGCCGCAATAAACTCTGCACCCAACTGAGTAATCTAGTTTGAATAGCTAATTAAATCAGCAGATTAGCCTGTACTGAGGGTTTGGCTGCGCTTGATTGATACGGAGACCCAATACGGCAGTTTAATCAGGTATAATGGCGGGTCAATTTACAATGTAAGCGGTGGAGCCAGCGGAATGAATGATAATAGTGATAACAGATTTGAAGATATCCCCTTTGAAAGTCCGGTCTTACCGCAGCAATTGGAACTGGAAAGCAAGATATGTTTTGACTGCCATCCGGGTATATCCTGCTTTAACGCCTGTTGTAAGCAGGCCGATATTACCTTGGCCCCATACGACATCATCCGCCTAAAGAATCATCTCGGACTAAGCTCTGGAGAATTTCTCAAGAAGCACACCGTGCCGTTCGAAATGGATGGTCATGGTACCCCCGGTATTAAGATGCGCACGACCGACGTTGACCCCGTCTGTCTTTTTATGGACGAAGAAAAGGGTTGCACGGTTTATGAGCACCGACCCTCAGCGTGCCGTTATTACCCGGTCGCATTGATGTCGTCACGAAAATCGGATGAGTATCACGATGAACAACATTACGCCCTAGTCGAAGAGCCGCATTGCATGGGTCACAAGGAAGCGCGTGAAATTACCGTAGCAGATTATCGCAAGGAGCAAAAAATTGAAGAGTTTGACTTGCAAAATCGTGAATATTATCAGCTTATCCTGAAGAAAAAATCGGCGGGTCCCGCGATAGGCAAACCGTCACCCACCAGTTTTCAGTTCTTCTTTCTTGTCTGCTACGACACAGATCGATTTAGAGAGTTTTTAAATTCGAAAAATTTTCGTAATGTCTATGATCTAAGCGACGTAGAATTTGTGGCGATTGATACCGATGAAATCGAACGATTAAAATTTGGTTATAAATTATTGCGCCAAGTTCTTTTTGGCGAGCAATCTATCCCGCTCATCAAAGAAGCCGTAGATGCCCGTATGGACGAACGTAGCGAAATATTGAAGGCCCGCAAGGAAGCAGAGATTGCCGCACATCAAGAAAAGTCTCCCATCGACAAATTCATCGATGAGTGATTTC
>JBGMRO010000412.1:0-4265 GCA_048061555.1 Thiohalomonadales bacterium
TCTAGCGCCAATTTCAATGCTCTTTGAATATCAACAGAAACAAGTCTTACAGGAATCGAGCTGGCTGCTTTAAACGCCGATAGCGTTTCATCACGGGTTAGTTGCTTCCGTTTAACCATAGCGCTTAATGCGTTGCCAATTTCATAGGGTAAAATATCAGGAGCAATCGCGTTGGATTCCGATGTAAGCTCGATAATTCTATCTTTCTCCGTCTCATCCAGAGCAACCGCCAAGAAAATATTTGTATCAGCTATAATGTCCATACAGACAATTGTACAACTGCATGTTTTTTTGTCAAGGGCTAACAAGGCTGTAGATAAACCCTCGATTTAACTTTTGTGGCACTGCTGTACAAACTTAGCACTAAAAAACACGTCCCAACGTGAATATGAGGTCAATTATGTGTTGCGAATTATTTTTGAGTACTATAATTGATTATAACTGATTATTGGATACTGATTATTAGACATCCATATTTTAATTTACCAGACCGAACTAATAGGCAATCTAATCGAAGTGACTGAATACGTATGAATTAATTTGATGATTCTACATTTACTTAAGAAGGATTATTTCGGTTTGGTATAGATCAAGCCGCTCGATAAAAGCGTTGACTGGCCTTCACACCTTGCAGCCCATTCTTTTCTAATCTCAGACCATATCGTTTGAGAGCTGTCTGTGACCCCACAGCACATCCATAAGATTGCCCGAAATCTCTAACACCGTGCAGCCATGCTTCCTCATTGATAGAATGATAATTGGACACCCATATTTTTAATTTACCAAATCGAACTAATAGGCAAACTAATCGAATCAACAAGAAAAGGGGTCACCCATTATTTTGTAACGACATACTCTTCCAATAATCAATTGTGTTGAACATTTATTCGATTATACCTTGTCCACGTACAATACGTTTCTGGTAAAAAATAAGTAGAACATATATACCCAGTGCGGCAAAAACATGTTTCAGAGTATGTCCACTTATAAAACCCAGTAGGTCATATATTTCGCCATCTAAATACTCAAATAATTTGGCAACGATGTATGTTAGCAATAACCACCAGTAAGCCTGTATATGTGTGTAGACTGAACGGAAACACAGAAGGATAACAGGTATGGACAGTATGGGATAAAACTGGACAAGGACGTAATACCTGAGATCACCTTCGCCGTTAATCTCACTAAGGTGCCAGTAAATAACGGATAAGACACCCACCAGTATTAGTGGGAACAGCAGAGCCTTGCCAGAACGTACGGAAATAAACTCACTGATAATAATCGAGAACAGAGCCATGAAAGCGATTGTCATCGGTAGTCGATCCCAAACCAGAGTCTGGTTAACAGGTGCCAAGTGGTAATAGCCGGAACCGAAACCCACTAGTAATGTGCCGAAAAAAAGCAATATATAAGCACTAGACATCTTGCCTAATACGTTAAGTTTTCCCGTGTGTTTAAGTTTATATAACCCAAGATATCCGACTATTACAAAAGGTATGTTAGACACCACATTCCAGAAATTTGGAATAAACCATATTTCTCTTGAATCAGAAAAAAAATGATAAGTGACGTCCTGCGCAATAGCCCCATATTCCAGCACTCCGCCAAGCACTAATAAGGCCGTAAAAACAATAAGACCAAAACCAATATTTTCTTTTATTTTAGGTGACATAAATTTATGAACTGCTTGATCTATTAACCCTTATGTAACCTTTGGTGTACGATATCAATGACCAGACGGTTTAATAATAAGCTGTAACTATACAATTCTAGCTGACTCTTATTAAGGCGGAAATTGAATAGATAGATCTGTCTCTGGCGGAAACTATAATAAAAAACGCAAGTACTAGTTATTAGTTTTATGCCACCCCTTAGATTTCATACATAAAAGGATACTTTTATCGAAAATTGAATCGTAGATAATTATACTACTAAGTGCTGAACGACTTTTTTTGTATCGACTGCCCCGCCTCATCCAGACATGCATAATAGTCTTTATCAAAATCCGTATTATCATCAACGTGCGTCATTTCTGGTCTTAAGTAATGCAGCCAACCAATAAAAAAACTACAACAGGTACACATATCTCATGTATATACACTCTCTATTAAATTAGCTCTAAAATCAACAACAATATTTCAGATTAATTTTTTTTGCATTCAGAATTCATATCGCAATATTAAATTCGTCAGCAACACTTTTCACAGCAACATAACTCAAAGGAACTGAGGGGACACTGATGGTGATTTGCGTTAATAAACTTAATGCCTGGTAATATTGGGTTAACGCATTAAACCATCAGTGTCCCATATACTATATACTGTGTCCCATATACTACGCGGTGTAGCCACGTCGAATTTGAGGCGTTTGTTATGTTGGCTTGAAGCATCTACTGTGATCACTTAAAGATTGGATCCTGAGATTTTCAGTTTAGCCTTCACCCCTCTGCCCTTATGATGACAACTTCACCTTAAATACACCGACCTCTACAGAGCTAACAGAAGCTCTTTGCCCTGCTTCGATGGTGTCAACACCGGCATCTTTATCTATTTCAACTTTCCAACTGATTCCCGAATAATCAGTTGTCCCTGGATTTAATAGCGTAATATCACTTTGAACAACAAACTCGTACCCTACAAAATCGCTGCTATTATCTTTTTGTTTAGGACGATTGCCTTGTAATTTTTTTAATGGTTTCCATAACAGCGCTGTAATGATACCCGTACTGATACCCGTACATGAAACACCCGCAATCCAGGTTTCCGGTAATATGCCGAAACTCATCAAAATGCCAGATGTTAACGCCCCTAAACCTGCAAACAAAAAGACACCCGTGGTAAATCCAGTGACGACTTCTATAATCAACATTACAAAACCAAGCACCAACCAAAACTCTGATTGGTGTTCCACAATATATTCAGCAACCATCTCTCACTCCTAATTCATTAGCTAATGGTTTTGTCTTTATTTAATGTATTAATTATGGTCATTGCTTCGGCAACGATGTTTGCAGCATTACTATTACTCTCAGGTAGCAGCACAACGGTTGAATCCTTAGCAATCGCACGTTTTGCGTCTATCGCTTTATCCGCAAGATTCAGTTGAATCGCTTTTTGACCCTCAGAAGTATCAGCTACCCTTCCAACTGTATCTAATGCTTTCGCCTGCGCATCAGCAACCGCAATAATCGCCCGTGCCTCACCTTCTGCGCGTAAAATCTGTTCTGCCTTATCCGCTTCGGCTGATAACACCTGCGCCTGCTTGGCACCTTCTGCGACATTAATGGCTGACTGACGATTACCCTCAGATTCCAGAATAGTGGCACGTTTCTCACGTTCGGCTTTCATCTGGCGCTCCATCGCATCTAAGATAGTACGCGGTGGCTCGATATCCTTAATCTCATAACGTAACACCTGTACGCCCCAAGGTTCTGAAGCCATATTTATCGCATTTACAATATTGGTATTCAAACTCTCACGCTCCTCGAACGTTTTATCCAGGTCAATTTTACCAATCTCACTACGCATGGTCGTTTGAGCCAGCTGTGTGACAGCATATACGTAATTATCAACACCGTATGAAGCCTTATACGCATCGAGTAATTTTATATACAACACACCATCGACCACCAGTGAAATATTATCCTTGGTAATAGCAGACTGACTGGGGACATCGAAGGCATGCTCTTTTAATGACTGATCATAAGCCACTTTATCAATGAAAGGAAAAAGTACATTTAAGCCCGCAATCATGGTTGCATTGTACTTACCAAAACGTTCGACAACGAAGGCACGATTTTGCGGTACAAACTTAATCGAAGACTTTACCAGGATGATAATTAATATGGCCAATCCTGTCCAAAAGTTAAATATTATGCCCAATAAGTCTTCAATATTCATGGCTCATCCTCAAAATTTGTTATTTAGTAATTTAGAATAGCAGATTGGTTACTGAAATATATATTACAATAAGCTTAGGTAAAAATATCGAGAAAATCAGATTTTTAAATTTTTATTTTTAATTTTTAAAAAAGTAAAATAGTAAAATATGAGCCTGACCAAACTATGTACTTGTATTTGAAACATTATCTTTCCAAAAACAACTATTTTCTGGCCTTAATTGGGTCTTTTCAGGGGTAAAATGTGTCTGATAGACTTTTTCCGGTTCTCTAAGTTGATATTTATCAGTGGTGAGTTGGCATGTACGATAGACCCCCTGTGTCAGGATAGTTGTCGCCTCTAATTTTTTATTAGAGGTGGAGAAAT
>JBGMRO010000413.1:0-4248 GCA_048061555.1 Thiohalomonadales bacterium
GTACGTAGACACATTTCTGACCTCGGTCGGACCCAGGCTATGTCTGAATTTAATACAATAATGCGCTCGATCTATCGTTCAGAAATGGCGCAAAAAATTGAATTGCGTCGATTTGCAAATCAATTTATGGACGAGTTAAAAAAGGCCGATCGACCGAGATACATCAGTCGTTGGGCGGTCGAATTTCGACTGAACTAATCGTCCCATAACAAACGACGATTTCCTAGTATTGTTGCCTTATAAGGATAAAGGTGTTAAAACAATTTTCAGCGAATACAATTATTATAATATGGAGATTTTATATGGATAAGTTAGTTAAATATGCAGGCTTAATTTTTCTCATCGCGAGTTTCTACGCCAACGCCGCTTTTGCCGCTACCACGAAAGGTGATACTTTAGTCAAGGAGGCTTGGGACAAAGTAGAGATCCGTGCGACGGTCGAGGCCATTGACTATAAGACCCGCGAAGTCGTGTTAATGGGGCCGCATGGCAACCTGACGTCAGTGATTGCGGGTAAGGAAGTGAAACGCTTGAATGATATTCACGTGGACGATATCATCGTGGTCGAGTATTTGACCTACCTGTCTGCGGAATTTCGAAAACCCACCGCAGCAGAGGAGAAGGAACCACTTGTGGTTGTCGCAGACGCGGGTAGGGCTCCGTCGAGCATGGATCCCAGGGGCGAAATAGGCGCTATTGTAAAGGCCGTGGTCAGCATCGAGATTATAAATCGCCCAGAAATGGAAGTGACGATCAAGGGTCCTAGAGGCAATTATTTCTCCGTGGATATGACTGATAAAGAGCTAATCACCGAACTTAACGTGGGTCAGAGGTTAATTATGACCTACGCCGAGGCGGTCGCGATATCTCTGGAAAAGGTTAAATAGACCGTTTGTGGATGGTTACTAGTTATGTATTGTTATTGTACAAAGGCTCAAATAAATTTGTCTATTATTTGGTCAGCTGCTCAAAATTTACACTATCGACCGATCGCCTAGGCGATAGGTCGCGATTAAAGTCGTGTTTGCCGGGCCTGTGTTATCTAGGGTCTGGCAATCAACGGTGTGCTTTAGGTGACTTTGAACGTGGGTGCGAGAAGATAATACTATGATAAATAAGGTTTTATCGTTTTGGTCATGTTACAGCGCTCGTTGTAACGAACCGGTCAGTGACACTTGCACAACATACTGAGTATGAATCCCGAATAAAATGAAAAAGTTGCAGCTATTTTTAGTTAGTTTATGGCTATTTTCCGCTATTGTTTCGGCACAGGATGCGGCAAGTAAAAAAGAGGCGGAAGACGAAAACCGCCAAATCTTGAAGAATATGCAAGAGGGCGGATTTGACTTTTCAAAACCCCATTTGGTCGATTTTTTTGCCATATTTCCATCAAAAAAGCAGGCGGATACGGTTGCGAATTTATATAACAAAGAAAAAACAACCCATAAAGAATTAAAATCTGTACAGGTACATCGTGATGAAAATGGTGATTATGAGTTGTCCGTACAGGTATTAATGCAGGTGAGTTATGATAATGTGACCAACTTTGAGAAAAAAATGTTGGTGAGGGCGAATGCGCAAAAGGGGAAGTTCAACGGCTGGGGAGTATTTCAGTAATGGTCTATACTTTAAAAGGGTCAAAAAAGAGTCCCGAAGATATAAAATGCAAAGCCAAGAAAAGTATGTCTTTGAATATGCCGGCCGCCAATTAATTGTTTCATCCGAGGTTATGGATTCTGCCACTACGGAGATACTTGCGGTACCGGTCTCACGTCTATTGACTGCAGAACGAGCGTTTACGCAGCAGATCTATGCAGCGGCGGGAGACGAGTTACCACGACAAATTTCTCAATTGTGTCGAGAATATAAGGAATTTGATATCGGTATGGCGGTCTACACAGATGCAGGCCAATTACCTTATGTCGCATTAATTCATGCCATTGAGCAACCTCTGCAAGAAACCCCCGAGAGTAAGCTTATTGAGTTAACGTATACCAATAGCCTTTTGTTATGTGAGTTCAACCATTGGCGTTCAATTACCTTTTCGAGATTATACCCAGGCGATGATGATATATGTGCAAATTCCCCCGCTAGAGCAATCATTCGGTTTTGGGATGCACGCCTGAATACATCGCTGGAGAAGGCGGTATTGAGTGTACCTACTGAAGAATTCGATAAATATGTCAGTGTCATCGAGGCGATTAACCTAGGCCCACTGGTCTCGGGGACAGAGAAAATTGACAATTCGCAGAGTATTGAAATACAAAACCAGACTGAAGTCGATATACACGAGGTGGCGCTGAGCGAGAAAGATTTGATGGCATTGAAGGACGATGAAGAAATTTCTGAGTGGTTTACCTCTCAGCAGAAATAAAAGGAGCCGTAAACATATAACCCATAATTCAGCTAGCATTACCCTAGTCAGCATCCTAGATTAATGCGTTGTTTCGTTATGCCTGATATTATACCCAAAGCGTCTTAGATTTAGGGTTTATAGCGCGCCCTATTCATTCCCTGACTGCGTTGAAATTCCTCGCAATAGGCCGACTATTACTCGTCATTTCGCCTTGTCAGGAAACGAATATGACGTACTCTAAACACCTAAATCTAAAACGCTTTGGGTATATACTAGGTACCTCTAAATTGATGACACCCCTAACCACGATCACATGAGAAAGGCAAAAATATTTAAGGCGCCACGTTGGAATAATTGTGGTAGCCAGACCGAGACTCAAATTCGTTTGCGCGAGTGGTATCGGCAATTACCCGGACGACTGTTGTTAGAAAAGGAAAATGAGCTCATACGGGATGCATTGCCGACATTGTTTGGTTATCACCTACTAAAGATTGGCATTACTGACGACAATAATTCATTACGAGCGAGTCGCATTTCGCATCGCATGGTGATGGATAGGGATAACACGGTAGAATATTCTAATCCAGAGGGTGACGAGAGCGACGCAAGTATAAAAAGGGGCCTGCAAGGGTCGGCAGATAATTTACCTTTCTCTGCCGACACACTCGATGTGGTGGTCTTGAACCACACCCTGGAGTTTTCTAAGAATCCTCACCAAGTTCTTAGAGAGGTCGATCGTGCACTTATTCCTGAAGGCCACGTGCTTGTCTTGGGGTTCAATCCCAACGGATTATGGTTGATTTGGCGGTTGTTATTGGGCTGGAAAAGCAAACCACCGTGGTGTGGACGATTTATTCGTCCCGCGAGATTGCGAGATTGGCTGCAATTACTGGGTTACGATATCATCGAAAGTCACTACTATTTTTATCGACCACCGCTGAATAGTCAAAAGATGTTAAAACGATTGAGGTTCTTGGAGCGCCTGGGGCGTTTTGCTTGGACACCCCTGAGCGGTGCGTATATTATGGTGGCTCGAAAGAGGGTGGCAACGATCACACCACTGAAACCGCGGTGGCATTTACGTCGTCGCGCTATCGCTTCTCCTGAACTCGCCCGCAACTCTCCGCTAACTCAAACCGTGTTGACCCCTCAAGAAGACTCAGATATTACATAACAAAATATTCAATATGAGAATAAAAAGAAATGACTGAAAGAGACAATGCTTCTATAAAACTATTTACCGATGGGGCCTGTCGTGGCAACCCGGGTCCAGGCGGTTGGGGTGTGTTATTGGATTTTGACGGGGTTGAAAAATCACTGTATGGCGGCGAGGCCAATACGACAAATAATCGTATGGAATTAATGGCGGCCATAAAAGGTCTATCGGAATTGAAATCCTCAAGTGAGGTTACCTTGGTCACGGATTCAAAATATGTGATGAACGGTATTACGCAATGGATAGTAGGCTGGAAGAAAAATGCGTGGAAAACAGCGAGTAAAAAACCGGTCAAGAATGTGGATCTTTGGAAACAGTTAGATATGCTTGTTGATGGCCACAACGTACAGTGGCAATGGGTCAAAGGGCACAGTGGTCATCCAGGCAATGATCGCGCCGACGAATTGGCAAATCGTGGTATTGATGAGTTGTCGTGATTTTTCTGGATCACAGAATAAGGACAGATATAGGTCAAATAGCAAAGTAGGCTCCTGAATGACGAAACCGCAGCACAGAAGACAAATATTCCTCGATACAGAAACCACCGGACTAGAGACGTCCGACGGACATCGCATTATAGAAATCGGTTGCGTGGAAATGATCGATCGAAGGCTGACTGGTAATCGTTACCATCAGTATATTCAACCCGATAAAACCATAGACGAGGGTGCCTTTG
>JBGMRO010000414.1:0-4247 GCA_048061555.1 Thiohalomonadales bacterium
ATTCCTATCATCCCGACGAATGGATAGTCACGATTTGGGCGACACAGCTATATGCAGGGACGATACTGGATTCACAGTTTGAATACGGCGGCACACTCTATTTGTCGTTTATCTATTTCGGTATAAAGATATCGACTTTTATATCAGATTTTTTACCCGGCTATAATGCGTTTGCAAATGGATTGATTGTTACACGAGGCCTGTTAGTTGTAGTATCGTTGTTAACGGTCTATCTAACCTATGCCATAGGTGACAAGCTATATAACCGCTATACCGGTTTGCTTGCTGCTTTGTTCCTATCGGTCACTCCTGGGCATGTCATTTGGGCACAGCGGGTAAGAGTCGATGAGCTAGCAGCCTTTATGGCGACATTGATCTTTTATCTCAGCATTAAAGTTTATCAACAACATTCGTTATCCCGACGTTATTGGGCGCTTCTTGGCGTATGTGTGGGTGCCGCTATCGCGTTGCGAGCGCCATTATTATTGTTCGCAGCAGCACCGGTGATTGCCTGGTGGTTATCTGCTGCAAAAACTTCAGAACTCTTTTCCAAAGACCATTTAAAATGCTTGTCGATCTATACGATATCGATAATTTTTGCATATTTCAGTTTTAGCCCGCATTCTTTGCTGTACTTCGATCATTTTATTAATGGTTTATTATTGCAGCAGAAGTACCAATCAATCGTATTTGTAGAATCGGTGGGCTTGGGGCCTATTGGATGGCAATATATACGTTATATGCTACCGCAAGCCCTTGGTTGGCCATTTTATTTATTGATGTTATCGGCCTTGATATGGCTGCTAAGATACCGAGAAAAGCGCGCTTTATTTGTCGCATTGACGGCGTTACCGTATTTGTTATTAACTGCGGTGGGTAGTTGGGTCGTGGTACGATATACGATACCGTTGTTACCCTTTATTGCGTTGCTTTGTGCCGCATTTATATATTTCCTGCAATCAAATACTGGATTCAAAAAAGGCGTAATACCGGCGGGAGTGACCGTTGTGGTTGTGACACTATCTTTTCTATTACCCTACCAAGAATTGCATACACGAAAAAATGTTAGGGAGGAGGTCCATGATTGGATGTCGAAAAATATAGCGCCGGGTTCTAGTGTGTTGACACTAAGGCCTTTTAAAAAAGACGTATTCTCTGAGCCCATTATACCGGTCTCGCTCAAGCGAGGTTTTGTTAAGTATCCAGAACAGATGCAATGCGATCGCTGTTATGAGGCTTGGATATATGACTATATCGTCGTTTCCGATCCATTGTTGGGCAATATAGAACGATTACAATCGGATTATCCCCATGCAGAGATGATCAAGTTCTATAGCTGGCTCAAATCCTCACATGAACTTGTAAAAGAATTTGCCGATTCGCCCTATTGGTTTGGCATCAATATACAGGGTATGTATAGCGCTCACGATCTAAACTACGTTAGTCCGAATTACCGACTCTATAGAAAAAAAGAAATGTAGCCTGGGCAGGGCTTCAGACCTTGCGGACTACACCTATCTTTATACGAGTGAGTGCGGTGAGCGTCATTTTCAACAAAATTAAGCCGTGACGAAATCGACTGATATTGGTTTCACCATAGGTCCTTGACCTATAGCGTATGGGGACATCGATGATCCCCAAACCCAATATAGCAGCGGGAAAAAGCAATTCGTAATCACCAAAGGGATCGAAATCACCAAAGTCTTTGCGCCAATGGATCATACGTTGATAGTCATGACGTGATACGAGCTTGGTTCCGCAAAGTGAATCGCCCAAGCGCACATCGAGTACCCAGCTCAAGGCGCGGGCAAAAAAGACGTTACCGAGTCGATTCAGAAATCGCATGGCATCGCCCTCCATGGGGTAGACGAGGCGAGAACCATTGATGAAATCTGCATGGCCATCGCAATATGCCTGGTAGAATCGCAGCAGTAATTCCGGTGGCATGGTGAGGTCTGCATCTAGAATAGTGAGTAAATCGCCGGAGGCCTGTTCAAAACCTAACCTGACCGCATTACTTTTACCAATGCCAGTTTGCTGAAAAGCCTTGATATCGTACTGTTCACCATATAACTGCTTAACTCGCAGAATTTCTTGCCAGGTTTCATCGGTGGAGTTCCCTTCAACAAAAATAATTTCGAGTTTGCAAGGAAAATCCGGTAGGCGTTTGATAGCATTTTCTATATTACCATACTCGTTTCTTGCCGGGATAATACAACTTAAAGAGGGTAGTTGGTCTTGCTCTGTCATTATAGGTCGCAGCACCACGATATAGGTGAGACTCAGCCACTTAATCAGTGGAATCAGGCTTAAGGTCTTGTTTAGGAAATCGCCGATGCCAAATAGTCGCCACGGTAAATACACGGCCCGACGTGTCCTAACGAGTTCAAACTTACTCAGGCGTAAGATGTTTTCAAGGTCCGTGCGGGTAATAAATGTGGTAGGGAGTGGGCCTTTTCTCAAGCCAAAAAAAGTAGCAATAGTGTACAACCAAGACAAATAGGGGTTATACATAACGCTGATTATACGTGATGTTCGGTATATTGACTTTTTGAGTGAATTCAACAGATGCTCAATGTCGTAATGGTGATTAAATACCCCGTTTAAAACAATAGCGGTCCTTGAATTCCGGTCTGAAAATCTATCGGGAAAGGCTTCATTTTCGTTCACAAAAGACTTGTTCGGGCAA
Organism: Thiohalomonadales bacterium; assembly: GCA_048061555.1. GTDB lineage: Bacteria > Pseudomonadota > Gammaproteobacteria > SZUA-152 > SZUA-152 > JBGMRO01. The sequence continues at coordinate 2,690 of JBGMRO010000414.1, forward strand.
TCCAGGCCGTCTAAGATACGTCCACAATCATAATCGTGTGGTAGCCACTGAATGGTCGTATCGTAGTAGCGTGTGATCGTAGAGATTTCCGCGCTAATAATTTGATTGACGTATCGCTTGTGCAAAATACTGGTTGATGATTGTCTTATTTTTTGGAGGATGGCGATTTTATGTTGTTCCATTTTAGGGGTGAGGCATTTTCAGCGCCAAGCTTGGCGACGCCTAGAAACTGCGGAAATCTACGCTATTACGTAGATAGAAACATTATTTTCCCTGGCTGGCTATTGTTTCGCTAGCGAGGGACTTCATTTTATAACCCATACGGTGTAATAGGTAAAAACCTAACAACGTCACAGAAAAGTAGGTAACCAGATGAAACGATATCGATGCCGCAACGGCGTCGGACTCATTTATACCAAAAGGGCCTAGCGATATAACAAAGGCTAGCTGTATCGTGCCGAAAAACCCTGGTGCGGCGGGCACTATTACGGCAAAAACAGTAAATACCAGGACGACAAACGATGCGGCTAAGTCGGTACTGATATGGACACTCTGCAAGGCGATGTAGATGGTAGCCCCCATGAACAACCATTGCGACACGGATGTAGCAATTATACCGAGCAACAGAGGGAGTGATTTAATTGCGTGAAAACTATCTAGGCCCAATTTTATTTGTTCTAGGATAGTCTTTCGGCCCCGGTCGGGCATAAAGAACAGTGCCATTTCCATAATCCGCAGGCACAACCCTGTCCACACGACACTCACCACGACAGCGAGGATAAATAGCGTTCCACCGATTGCAGCAATATAAGCCGCACTGGTCAATTCCGCCGATAGATCGACGCCGAAGAGGATAATAATGATGAGTATGGCGACAATTGACAAAATATCAAAGATTCTTTCGAGTACCAACGTGGCGAGAACTTGACTATTGGTTAGTTTTAAGACTTTAGCGCCAAAATACATGCGGACAAATTCACCCAGATGTGCCGGTAAGACATTGTTGCCGAAGAATCCTAGCATCATTGGCGAAAATAACTGCTTCATGCTGGCTTGCTTGGTTGGCCGCAATATGAGTTGCCAGCGGATCAATTTAAGCCAATAAAATAGGCTATAGGTGAGCAACATCGGTAGCGCCATCCAGTACTGTACCCGAGATAGATGGTTGCCGATTTCACTAAGGTTGGTATTACGAAAGGCCAGCCATAAGCTGACCCCCGATATGATTAGGCCAATGAGGATAAGGAGTTTCGGGTGTTTGCTCATGTATTGTTCATATTAATCGATCTTTTGATCCCAGTCATTGATAATTGCAAGCAATGCCAATGTGAAGGCTTTTTTATCTCCTACGTCCAAGTGTGAGCCGTCGGGTAAGCTAAATTTCGATAGTGAAGGATAGTCCCGAAAATGAATACTACGAGGGTGGCGTTGTGCAATTTTATTCCAAAAATTATTCCTGGGGTATCTAGCGCGATCGATTTCCCAAATTAATTTGTCGGTAGGAAAACGTACGAAAAATACACTGGTGCCGCGCGCTTCAATACGTTTAACTAATCTC